>JAKSSO010000019.1 GCA_024403055.1 Mogibacterium sp.
GTCGTAGTCGGAGAATCGGGCGCGGGCAAAACGACGCTTCTCAACATTCTCGGCGGAATGGACATGCTGACTGAAGGCAGAGTCGTTCTTGACGGACGGGAGATAAGTGCACTCAGTCAGAAAGAGCTGACGAAATACCGCAGATACGATATAGGTTTCGTTTTCCAGTTCTACAATCTCGTGCAGAATCTTACAGCGCTCGAGAACGTATCGCTTGCGACTCAGATATGCAAGGAGCCGCTGGATCCGGCTGAGACACTCAAGGCGGTAGGGCTCGGAGAGAGAATGAACAATTTCCCGGGACAGCTTTCGGGCGGTGAGCAGCAGCGTGTTGCCATTGCGAGAGCTCTGGCGAAGAATCCAAAACTCCTCCTGTGTGATGAGCCGACCGGGGCCCTTGACTACAATACCGGTAAGGCGATACTCAAGCTCCTGCAGGATCAGGCGCATGAGACGGGCAAGACGGTCATCATAATCACGCATAACAAGGCACTGACTCCCATGGCGGACAGAGTGGTACGCGTGAAGAACGGAAGCGTGGTGGATGTAACGGTCAATCCTAGACCTACACCGATAGAAGAGATAGAGTGGTAGTAAGATGCTGAAAAAGTCGACACTGAGAGAGATAAGATCTTCATTTGCAAGATACATGGCTATCTTCGCGATAGTCGCTCTTGGAGTTGGTTTTTTTGCCGGTCTTAAGGACTGCAAGGCTAGCATGGTGGCAGAAGCCCGTTCCTATCTTGACCGGCACAACATGTATGATTACAGGATACTGTCGTCATACGGCATAGACGAGGAAAGTGTTGAGCTGGCCCGGAATACGAAGGGTGTCAGCGGAGCGGAGGCAAGCAAGCAGATCGATGTCCTTGCAGCGGGCGAAGATAAGAACGACAATGAAAGAGTGCTGAAATGCATTTCCATCCCTGAAAGCATCAACACTGTCGATCTGATCGAGGGACGCATGCCGAAATCAGATGACGAATGCCTTGTCGACGACTACAATCTCAAGGGCGGGATGTACAAAATAGGAAGTATCATAAAGCTCTCGAAGAATAACGATAAAGACACACTCAAGGATTTCAGAAGCAGAGAATTCAAGATAGTTGGACGCATCAGCTCACCTCTGTATCTGGATTATCAACGCGGATCATCCAGCCTCGGCAACGGATCGCTGGACACATTCTTCTATGTGAATGAGAGTGTATTTGATACAGATTATTACACTGATCTGTTCCTTACACTGGAGGGCGATGAGCCTGAATTCTCAGATGAGGATGAGGCAAAGCTGGACAAGTACGAGGATAGCATGAATGACCTTGCAGAGGCTGTTACAGCAGCTCGCAGGGAGACCGCACGCAAGGAAGCTCAGGAAGAGCTTGATGAGAAAAAACAGGAATACGAAGACGGCCTGCAGGAGTACAACGACGAGAAGGCATCGGCAGAGAAGAAGATCAGAGATGCAGAGAAAAAGCTCAACTCCGGCATCAGGACAATAGCAAAGAGCAGAAAAGAAGTCAGCGCACAGCTGTCTACACTTAAGTCTCAGAAGTCTCAGCTGGAAGATGGCATAAAACAGGCAGAAGAGACTAAAGCTCAAGCCAAGATGGCATATGATGCCGGCATGATGACTGAAGAGCAGTATAAAGAGGCGGCAGCAAAGGCTGATGCAGTAGTAAAGAAGCTGAAAACTGATCTCGGAAAGGTCAACAGCGGCATTAAACAGTACGAGGCCGGACTTAAGGAACTGGACAAGCAGGAGAAGCAGATATCATCAGGAAGGAAGGAACTGAGGACCAGCAAGGCAGACGCAGAGAGAGAATTTGCTGATGCCAGGAGAAAGCTGGATGAAGCAAGGGAAGAACTCGACGATGCCCAGGAAAAGATCGACGAGATGGAGACCGGCAATTCGTATGCTCTCTCCAAGGAGGAGAACATGGGTTACTCATCTTTCAAGAGCAACTCCAGTATCGTGAGCAATATCGCAAAGATATTCCCGGTATTCTTCTTCCTGGTAGCAGCACTTGTGTGCATGACAACAATGACGAGAATGGTGGACGAGCAGAGGACACAGATAGGTATTCTCAAGGCACTCGGTTACAGCAACGGAGCGGTACTGGGCAAGTACATGTTCTATTCCGGCAGCGGTGCAATGCTCGGAGCGATTGCAGGATTCTTTGCAGGATGCAAAGTGTTCCCTATGGTCATCTGGCATGCATATACGATGATGTATGATTTCAGTGACAGTGTACCTTTCATATTCGACTGGAAGCTGCTCACGATATCACTTGCAGCAACGATGCTCTGCTCGATGGGCGCTACATGGGTCTCGGTTGCAGCGGACTTCAGGGAAGCGCCGTCAGAACTGATACGACCTAAGACACCTCGCGCAGGCAAGCGCATACTGCTTGAACGGATAACTCCTATATGGAACAGGCTGAGTTTCCTGTACAAGGTATCGATGAGAAATATATTCAGGTATAAGAAGCGCTTCTTCATGATGGTGCTCGGAGTCAGCGGATGTACAGCACTTCTGATCGCCGGAATAGGAATAAACACGACTATCTCAAAAGTAGCTGAGTATCAGTTCGGAGAGGTGTCTCTATACGATTACCAGCTCATGTTCAGTAAGAACATGAATGCAGACAGACAGTCTGATTTCATGAGATTCGCAGAGGATGAGACGGGTGACAGAGTGGGGGATGTACTCTTCCTGCATTCTGCAAGCCTGGATACATACAACGGCAAGAAAAAGCTGGAGGCTACATGCATTGCAACCGACAGTGACGAATTCAGCAAGTACATTGATCTGCACTGCGGCGAAGAGAAGATACCTTATCCGGGTGATGGAGAATGCGTCATTGTACGTAAGGTCCAGAAGGAACTCGGCGTTGATGTAGGTGATGAGATACGGCTGAAGGAAGGCTACAGAGAAATGACAGCCAGAGTTGTCGGCGTGTGCGATTATTATGTCGGCGAAGTCGTATTCATGAACAGTGCGACCTACAGTGACGGCATGGGCAAGGCACCGGAAATCAAAACAGCATACGTCATGGCACCGGAAGGCTCCGACGAGACGGCGATACGCGAGATAGCAACGGCTGCCGGGCAGTATGATGATGTTGCGGCGGTATCGGTCAACCTCGATACTCTGGAAGTTGTCGACAAGATGATGGATAGCCTTAAAGCGATCGTTTTCGTCGTAATATTATGCGCGGGACTGCTGGCTTTCATCGTGCTTTTCAATCTGACAAATATCAATATCACGGAGAGAATACGCGAGATCGCAACGATCAAGGTGCTGGGATTCAACCAGCTTGAGACATCGCAGTACGTTTTTAGAGAGAACATTTTCCTGACGGCGATCGCGGCTCTTGTCGGGATACCTCTCGGCAAATGGCTGCTCAAGTTCGTAATAGATAATATCGTTGTAAGTATGATATACTTCCAACCAAGACTTAATACAGTGGATTATGTGATCGCAGTAGCTCTGACATTCGTATTCGCAATGGTGGTAAATCTTGCATTGCAGAAGAGACTCAGGAATGTCAGCATGACTGAATCACTGAAATCAATAGAATAAAAAGGGGACTATTATGAAGACTTTTACGATCGAAATGGAAAACGGCGGAATCATGAAGGGCGAACTTTATGAGGATATCGCACCTAAGACAGTAGCAAACTGGGAGAAGCTGGCTAACGAAGGTTTTTACGACGGCCTGATCTTCCACAGAGTAATTCCTGGATTCATGATCCAGGGCGGATGCCCTAACGGCAACGGAATGGGCGGTCCGGGATACAGCATCGAAGGCGAGTTCACTTCAAACGGATTCAGGAATGACCTCAGACATGAGAGAGGTGTTCTTTCAATGGCAAGAGCAATGGATCCGAATTCAGCAGGATCACAGTTCTTCATCATGGTAGCTGACGCACCGCATCTGGATGGGGAGTATGCAAGCTTTGGCCGTGTAACTGAAGGCATGGAGGTCGCTGACGAGATCGTCGGACAGAGAAGAAACATGATGGACAAGCCACGTGTTGACCAGGTAATCAAGAGCATCAGAGTAGAAGCTTAATACATAGACATAAAGAACTGACAGAGATGGGGACATTATGAGCGATTATCTTGAGAAAATTAAGAGTGCCGAGGAAGTTGCATGGATCAATCCTGAGAAGATTCCTGCAGAAGAAGGCCTTGCAAGGATCGAATTCAGCGAGGCTGACATTGATGATGCAGCAGCCCGACTGGAAAGATTTGCACCGCTTATCGAGAAGATGTTCCCTGAGACAGCTCCTGACAGAGGGATCATCGAGTCACCACTCACTGAGATAAGTGCGATGAAAGAGCAGCTTAACAAAGATGGTGCAGATCTTGAGGGCAGACTGTTCCTGAAGAGGGACAGTGACCTTAAGGTATCCGGCTCGGTCAAGGCAAGAGGCGGCATCTATGAGGTGCTCAAGCATTCCGAGGAGCTGGCATTCGAATCGGGGCTACTTAAGGGCTGGGATGACGACTATACAAGACTGGCTTCGGATGAGGCCCGTGAATTTTTCGGAAAATACAAGATCCAGGTAGGCTCGACGGGCAACCTGGGAATGAGCATAGGTATCATGTCTGCTGCTCTCGGATACAATGCCATCGTGCACATGTCGATGGATGCCAAGCAGTGGAAGAAGGATCTGCTGAGACAGCGCGGTGCTACTGTTATCGAGTATGAAGGCGACTATGGAGCTGCTGTTGAGCAGGGCAGAGCGGAGTCTGACGCAGACCCGATGAGCTATTTTGTTGACGATGAGAATTCCTCGGCACTCTTCCTCGGATATGCTGTTGCAGCCAAGAGGATACAGGCTCAGTTCAGGGAGCAGGGTATCGTAGTTGATGAGGACCACCCTCTCTTCGTATATATTCCGTGCGGAGTAGGCGGAGCACCTGGTGGCGTTACTTTTGGAATGAAGGTCGTTTTCGGAGACAATGCACATTGCTTCTTCGTAGAGCCGACCCAGTGTCCGTGCATGATAGTCGGTCTTGAGACCGGCAAGATGTCGGATATATGTGTTCAGGACATCGGACTGACCGGTATAACTGAAGCTGACGGGCTGGCGGTTGGAAGACCTTCGGGACTGGTATCGAGATTCATGCAGCTGTTCCTCAGCGGAGAATTCACGGTCGCAGATGATAAGCAGAACCCGTATCTGAGACAGCTGTGGAAGAACGAGGGTATCTATATCGAGCCTAGTGCATGTGCTACTTTTATCGGACCTGCAAGAATGTGCTCTAGCGAAGAAGGCAGAAAATACCTGGCAGACAATGGTCTTGTCGATAAAATGGCCGGAGCTACTCATGTCGTATGGGCTACAGGCGGATCAATGGTGCCTCAGGAGATAAGGGAGAAGTTATTAAATGAATGATAAAATGCTGAGAGACAGCGAACTCTTTAAGATAAACCTGGAGGAGATTTCTTCAAGATTCCCGTGGGAAGGTAGAAAGTCGCTTTCGATGGCAGCTGAATATTTCACGGATGAGGGCATTGCCGCAGACATTTCAAGAATGAAGGACTGCGAGAGGATCATACGTGAAAACACGGGTTTCCTGTCGCCGTTCAGGGGTCATCTCAAGATGGTGCTGATCTGCAAGATGTATGCGCAGGAGGCACCGGAGGAGTTTTTTCTCAATATCAGGGAAGCGGGAGCAGAGAACTATCTTGGCATGCTGCTTGAGTCTGAGGACATATTCTCGGAATATCTCAGAGCTGCCATGGAGTCAGATATAATAGCATAGGTAAAGATAAGTGAATACAGTCGGTGAGATCCTGAATAACTACATGACGACAGGCAAGGGCAAGTGTGCGCTGCCGGTATGGAAGATGCTCGTTCTGGGCACTCTTGCCGGCATGTTTATCGGCCTGGCGGGATTGGGCGCGACCACTGCGGGAGTGTCTATCCCACTTGTTTCAGTGTCGAAATTCGTAGGGGCGTGCATATTTCCGGCAGGCCTTATCATGGTAGTGATCGCGGGAAGCGAGCTCTTCACGGGCAACTGCCTTCTTGTGATACCTCTTCTTGAGGGAGAGACAGGACCGGGAGCTGTTCTCAGGAACTGGCTGTTCGTTTATATCGGAAATTTCATCGGAAGCATGATCGTTGCGGCAGGTGCGGTATTCAGTCATCAGTTGTCGCTTTTCGGAAACGGCATGTCGTCTGCGGTTATTTCAACGGCTGTCGCAAAATGCTCGATGACCTTCGGCGATGCACTGATCAAAGGCATATTCTGCAACTTCCTCGTATGCATTGCGGTATGGCTAGGCATGGCTGCCAAAGATGCACCGGGTAAGATCCTCGGAATATTCTGGCCGATCATGCTCTTCGTGCTCTGTGGATTCGAGCACAGCGTTGCCAACATGTATTACATAGGAGCAGGACTCCTCGCAATGGGCAACCCTGATTATGTTGCAGCAGCGACTGCAGCGGGCATCGACACGACTGCTTTGACATGGAGCAATTTCCTCGCAGCCGATCTGCTGCCTGTTACCGTCGGCAACATTATCGGAGGATGCGGAGTCGGAGTAGCATATTGGGCTTGCTTTAGAAAAAAATAATATTTATAATACAGCTACAGATTTGTACTGACGCCCGAAGGTTTAACTGAGGGGAAAGGCAAAGACATCAGGTTTGTTATGTTTTTTGATGCGCCTTTCGAACAGGCGCTTTTTTAATGAAAGGAGGAGCAGATGGAGACAAGACTTGCGATCATAGGCATTATTGTCGAAAACCGCGAATCAGCAGAGAAGATCAACAGACTGCTGAGTGAGTTCGGTGAATACATCAGAGGCCGCATGGGCCTGCCATACGGAGAGAAAAAAGTATCGGTCATCAGTGTTGTAATAGATGCACCGATGGATGCCATCAGTTCCCTCTCAGGTAAACTTGGAGCTCTGCCGGGTGTGAGTACGAAGACTGTTTATTCCAGACAATAAAGGAGGTAAACATGAAAAATTCGTACAGAAAAGTGTTGGCCCTGGTTCTGACGCTGGCAATCTGCGTGATGCCTCTGCTGAGCGCATGCGGTAAGCCGGTGGAGCTGTCCGATAAGATAAAAATCGGATCGCTGAACGGACCGACAGGAATGGGTCTGATAGACCTTCAGGACAATGAGATGGTGGAGATGTCAACATACCAGGCCCCTGATGAAGTAGTGCAGAAGCTTATCAGCGGAGATCTGGACGTCGCATGCCTGCCGTCAAACATGGGAGCGGTCCTTAATGCCAAGATGCAGGGAAACGTAAAGGTACTGACAACTATCGTCAATGGTGTTCTCTATGTTGTGGAGAACAAGGGAAATGCGGAAGCGGTCGTAACAGATGTCAGCGGTCTCAAGGGCAAAACGATCATCGCAAGCGGCAAGGGTGGCACTCCTGAGTATGTTCTTCAGGCGCTACTCGATAACGCAGGCCTTGAGATGGACAAGGACGTTAAGGTAGAGTGGCTGGATGCGCATGCAGATGTAGCACAGAAGGTCATGATGAATGAGGGAAGTCTCGCTCTTGTTCCGGAACCTTTTGTTTCGACGATACTGAGCAAAAGTCCTAAGACAGAGATCGCGATCGACATGAATGAAGCATGGAAGACGATGACAGGCAGTGAACTGCCGATGGGCATACTGATCGCTAAAAAAGACCTTGTTGAGAACAGGGCATCAGATGTTGAAGCACTGCTGGAGCTTGTAAGTGCATCGATAGAGGATGTAAAGAGTGCATCGGATGAAGTCGCAGCAAAGATCACAGAGGCCGGTTTTATCGGGGATGCTGAGCTGTGCAAAGATGTCATTCCGAGACTGTCCCTGACATGCATGTCATCAGAGGACAGCAGGACTACTCTTACGACATTTTATGAGACATTATTCGAGGTAACACCTGCAGCTGTAGGCGGTGCTGTTCCGGACGAGAGCTTATTCTATTAGGAGACGGATGCATGAACAGGAAAGTGAAGTGGTTTTTAATAGCGCTATTCTGGCTGGCACTGTGGCAGGTCGCTGCAATGACAGCAGGGAACAGTCTGCTTCTTCCAAGTCCCGTGGAGACAGTCAGGGGACTGGTCACTTTGCTTGCAGATAATAAATTCTACATGGACGTTGCAGCGACGATCGGCAGATGTGCAGCTGCAATGCTGCTGGCTCTGGTCGCAGGCCTGATTCTTGCACTGGCTTCATACAGATACAGGCTTGTGAGAGATCTGCTCTCGCTGCCGGTGTCTTTCTTCAAGGCGGTGCCGGTAATGGCAATAGCGATATATGTGATCCTTCTGCTCAGTGCAGGTAATGTTCCTGTACTGGTATGCTGGGTGATGTGTTTCCCTATCGTATATACCAATCTGCTGACGGGCCTGGACAGTCTCGATCCTGACCTTAAGGAAATGGCAGATATGTACAAAATCGAGGGCAACAGACGTGCCAGATATCTCTACTTGCCGTCGCTCTTCCCTTATTTCAGATCGGCTGCGAGCATAATCGCCGGAATGTCTTGGAAGGCTGTAGTCACAGCTGAAGTCCTGTCTGTTCCGCAGTTCTCTCTTGGTTATGAGCTGATGAATTCAAAATATTATCTCAATACAGATCTGCTGTTCGCATATGTTGCTGTCATCATACTGATCAGCATTCTGTTCGAGAAACTCATAACGGGTCTGCTCAAGCGATTCGAGCCGCACGCTTACGAGGGAAGTCATCTGAGAGCTGCTGCCGGAGAAGGACAGAACACCATAAAAACAGAGGTGAAAGCTCCTCGCGTCGAACTGTCTGATATCAGCAAGTCATTCGGAGACAAAACTGTGCTGGACAAGTTCTGTCTTACGCTTGAGAGCGGCAAAACGACAGCTCTCATGGGGGCTTCGGGCTGTGGCAAGACAACAGTCGGTAGGCTGATACTGGGACGTGAAAAGCCCGATTCAGGAGAGATCGCCTTCAGTGAGGACAGTAACATGGCAGTGCTTTTCCAGGAGGACAGACTGCTGCCGTGGCTGAATGTTTATGATAATGTCGCACTTGTAGCGCAGGGAAGAAATAAAATGATACTCGACATGCTGAGAGCAGCAGGCCTGGGAAACGAGAAATGGGATCTTCCGTCACAGCTTTCAGGCGGCATGTGCAGGAGGCTGGCTATCGTGAGAGCCTTTGCATATGCAGAAGCAAGCGGTTGCGGACTGATCGTAGCTGACGAAGCTTTCAGGGGCCTGGACGAGGACACAAGATCTTCAGTGATAGATGATCTGTGGAAGCCTTGTACAGCAGGAAGGACGGTCCTATTTATCACGCATTCTGAAGAGGAGGCGAGCCGCCTGGCTGATACAACAGTCAGCATTTAGAAAGATGTTCAATTAAAACGGGTTGGGATCTGTGGATCTCAACCCGTTATTTTTATTCAGTCTGATGAAGTTACAGCGTAAGATCTCCGTCCTTGACCCATCCGAGTTTGCGACAGCCTGCATTGATCAGTGGTGCAAGTATTGCAGGAAGTACGAAGCAGATAAGAATGAGGCCGAGCCAGTCCATTCCGGTGATCGCAGCCTTGGCTCCTTCGGCAATGTCTGCTACCCAGCCGGAATATACACCGATCTGTCCGACGAATCCGCAGGTGCCCATGCCACTGGAAACTGCAGCTCCGTTCATCTTCATGTGGAATACACATGTCGCGATAGGTCCGGTTATCGCAGCGGTAAGAGTCGGTGCTATCCAGATGCGAGGGTTCTTGACGATGTTACCCATCTGCAGCATAGATGTTCCGATGCCCTGCGATACGAGTCCGCCCCATCTGTTCTCCGGGAATGACATTACTGCAAATCCGACCATCTGAGCACAGCAGCCTGCCACTGCAGCTCCGCCTGCAAGTCCTGTGAGTCCGAGTGCGGCGCAGATCGCTGCCGAGCTGATAGGAAGTGTCAGCGCAATGCCGATAACGACAGATACGATAATGCCCATCAGGAAAGGCTTGAGGTCAGTTGCCCACATTACAAGGTCGCCGACTTTCATTGCAGCTGTTCCGAGTGCCGGTGCCCACCATGCTGAGAGAGCTACACCGACTCCGATGGTCACGACAGGTGTAACGAGAAGGTCGATCTTCGTCTCACCGGCGACCATTTTGCCGATCTCTGCGGCGATGATCGCGATGAAGAGTACTGCAAGAGGACCACCTGCACCGCCCAGTCCGTTGGCTGCAAATCCGACTGTTGCCAGCGAGAAGAGTACGAACGGAGGTGCTTTGAGCGCGTATCCGATGGCGACTGCCATTGCCGGTCCGGTCATTGCTATTGCAAGTCCGCCGATGGTGTAATCAACACCAAGGATCGTACATACCGGTTCGATAAGGAATGCGATCTGGAACTGCGTGCCTATCGTATTGATGATAGTGCCGATAAGCAGTGAGCAGAAGAGACCCTGTGCCATTGCGGAGAGTGCGTCTATTCCGTAACGTCTGGCGGAAATCTCGATGTTTTTACGCTTAAGAAAAGCTTTAACGGAATCCTTTGTCATTTTGGTCCTTTTCCTTTATAATAAATGAATAGTGATAAACGATCTGACGTATCGGATGACCCGATACTAGCTGAATTATAACACATTGTTTGTGTAAAAATGAAAGAGGTATTTATGGCAAAGTCAAAAAAGAAAAAGTCAGGCAAGATTCTCTGGATCATCGTTCTGGTGCTTGCTGTGCTGGTTGCCGGCGGCGGCTATTACACAATAGGAACAGGTGCGGTGGAGCCGGGCAATGATGAGACTATCCTGGTTGAGATCCCTAACGGAACAGGTGCCTACGGCATACTCGATATCCTCGACGGAGCAGGCTTGGTAAAGAACAGATTATGCGCCAAGATCAACATCAAACTGGGCGGATACAACAACCTCCAGGCGAATACCTACGAGTTCAACAAGGGAATGACATTCCGCGAGATGATGAAAGCGATCAACGAAGGTGACTTCGATTACATTTCCAAGAAATCCATTGTTATCAACGACGGACTCAGACTTGAACAGGTCGCAGAAGCCATGGCCGGCGAACTCAACCTGAGCAAGCAGGAGATAATGGACAAATGGTCTGACAAGTCATATGTCAAGGAACTGATCAATGATTACTGGTTCCTGACTGACGATGTGCTGAACAAGGATATCATGTATCCGCTGGAAGGATATCTCTATGCAGATACATATTTCCTGACAACGCAGGACCCATCGATAGATGATCTTACAAGAATGTGCCTGGACAGAATGGATACGGAGCTTACTGCCCGCAAGGATCAGATTAAGGCATCAGGATTCTCCATTCATGAATTCCTGACTCTGACATCCATCGTTACCAAGGAATCCAGTGCTGATGACCAGGCCAAGGTCGCAGGCGTATTCATGAACCGTCTTGATCAGGGCATCTCACTGGGAAGTGATGTAACTGTATGCTACATCTATCAGGAGGACAGAGTAGAGCTCAAGGTCAGCCAGCTCGAGAACGACAGCCCGTATAACACACGTAAGTTTGCTGGACTTCCACCGGGACCTATCAGTGCTGTTATCGGAGATGCAATGGATGCAGTGCTGAACTATGAGAAGTCAGACAATCTCTTCTTCTTCGCAGACGGAGACGGCGTAGTTCACTACTACAAGACTGAGGCAGACTTCGAGCAGGGCATCGAAGATGAAGGTCTTCTTGAGGACAGCGAGGATATGGACTAATAAGGAATGTCCGAAATGTTTTCATAAAATTCAGTATAAAAATAGCAGGCGGAGCTATCTGCCTGCTATTTTACGTTTAAGATGAAATTTCCGGTGCTGAAAAGCCTCCGTTTGTAGTGTTGTATCAGTCTAGTGCGTAGAACCATTGAAAATAGGTTGCGGACTGATACAGTTTTCCATTTTCGACCCAGCAATGGGGGTGATTTTGCGTATCTGTCAACGAAGCTGTATCAGTGCGAGTTCTGAGGACATTGAAAATAAGGTGGGCACTGATACAATTTGTTGTGAAAGTCATAAATGATACTATCAACGGTTGCAGAAGTGTATCAGTGCCATACGCGATTTCAACGTTTTCTACAGTCTGGCTGATACACTCAGCTGAACGGAATGCGATATTGCTTTCGATAAAAATGAAAAATCAGTGAGCATGTATCAGTCAGCTACGAAAAATCAAGCTTCCCGCACGTGGCACTGATACACATGGCTGCGCGGCGTTCCTGTTTGTAAGTATAGTCTGTAAAAATGGTTTGTTAGGACCGCCAGAGCGGACGGAGAAGGTATACTATGGCGGATTTTATGCTATAATGCGGATATGAAATATGACTATGCTATTATCGGCGGCGGGGCATCGGGTCTGATGCTGGCGGCGCTGGTCGATATTAATAAATGCGGCGCTTCGGGTGTGATCATCGAATCAGGATCTTCTCTCGGCTCCAAGATATTAATGAGCGGAGGCGGACACTGCAATATCACCCATGGCGGCTCGATAAAGGATTTTCTTCAGGCTTATGGAGATGCAGGGCGGTTCCTGAGAAAATGCCTGTACAGGCATAACAATCTTGAGCTTATCAGATGGCTTGAGCAGGATATCCCGACTGTTTGCGACGAGAATGGCAGGGTCTTTCCTGCCAGCATGAAAGCGAGGGAAGTACTGGACTTCCTGCATGGAAAAGCCGTTGCCAATGGCTGGGTGATAAGGCTGAACACAAGGGTGGACGATCTCAGGACTGTGGATGCGGAGAATGTGATCGTAGCCTGCGGCGGGATCACATATCCGGAGACAGGCTCCGACGGAGCGCTGTTCGGTAATATGGCGGAGCTCGGTATCGGGATCGTCGAGCCGAGAGCTGCGCTCACACCTCTTAAGATAAAAGACTACCCGTATGAGGAGCTGGCAGGCATATCTCTTCAGGACGTTACCGTTAATGTGTATGATCCGGACCAGGGCAAAGTACCGGCGTCAACAGGTTTTGCCTGTTCAAAGACGATACCTGACGGGAGAAAAAATGAAGGAGGATATCTGCCGAATAGCTGCGCTGGAAGGGCAGCAAGAATGAGTGGAGATATGCTGTTCACACATGACGGGTTCAGCGGACCTGTCATATTGAACATTTCAAAATATGCTGTGCCGGGGGGACACATAAGTATCGACTACGGCAAGCAGCTCGATGAACTGCCTCGGAGACTGAAGAAGTTCATCGAGGACCGCTCGCGCGGTCCGAGCGGCGACATCCGGACCAGGCAGGTCGCCGCGCTGCTTGCGAACGACAGATTCGTCATTGACTCGATCGACAGTCGGGGAATGGTGACGAGCGGAGGGATTTCTCTGGAAGAGGCAGATCCGGCAACAATGGAGATAAGGCCACATCTGTATGCCATAGGCGAGGCCCTTGATGCAGACGGCATCACAGGCGGATACAATCTGCAGATGTGTTATTCGACAGCGGCAGCTGTCGCAGACGTTATTAACAACTCGAATTCTTAATAAAATGGAGGTGGATATATGATGATAGAATTACCATTCACACAGGAGCTTATGAACGGACAGGGAGAACCTAAGATGGTAAGCTTCAGAAGAGCTGTCCCTGGAGATATCGATGCTGTCATGAAACTCCAGGACGAGATAATGGAAGCTCTGCCGGACAAGGATTTGTATGCTCCGTTCACACGTGAGGAGACTGCTGTTCAGCTGGAAGAGGACATCTGCTTTATCGCAGAGGTAGACGGAGAGCTCGCAGGTTTCAGCGTTCTGGTACCTAACGACGCTGACAACCCAAGGAACTATGGAAAGCTCTTTAACTACGACCGGGAGCAGCTGGCAGGTACTGCATCCTTCGACCTCACAATGGTTGCCCCTAAATTCAGAGGCCTTGGCATCCAGAGAGATTTCAACAAGCTTCGTACAGGCGTTGCGCTTTCCATGGGTGCGAAAGAGGGACTGACAACGATCTCACCGGACAATCCGTACAGCTACAGGAACTTCCTCGTTCTCAATTTCGATATAGTTGATGAGAGAGAACTGTATGGCGGAAAGAGAAGATACATCCTTCGCAAGGTATTCTAAGATATTCCGACAATATGCGATTTAAAAGCAGGCCCCTCGGCCTGCTTTTGCTGTTTATGTGAAGTGCGTTCATGACATGAGCATGCGGATGCGTGTGACCAGATCTTCGGTCGGAACGAATTTCCTGTAAATCGCTTTGCCGATGATAAGAGCGAGGCAGATCCAAGTCGTAAGTATGATGCCTGCGGTCTCGGTAATGACATCTATCGTCATCAGGTTGACGAGATCATCGGTGACAGGATTCAGTATCCACAGATAATTATCGAAGAGCAGTTCATGTATCCAATCGTATGCAGAGCTGAAATTGATCGCGAAAATCACGACTGCCGCAACGACGAAAACTGTTGCCAGACGGGCTGTATTAACGTAAGAGCGGGCAAATATCTTAGCTTTTCTCATCGCAACAAGCAGCGTGAGTGCGATTGCAGAAACCGCCAGAAGAATGTTCCTCATGCGCAATGCCCCGAGAAACAGCGCTCTGCAGTCTGCGAGATGATGGAGCTCTCTGTGATTGTAGAAAGCCTTGTCGGATCCCTTTGCTGCGAGGTCATCGATGCTCTCACTCCGTCCCAGAAGATAGTCCATGGTCTCCTCTGATATACGCACGGCCTCATCCTGTCCGTACTCTTTCACTATCACGTTTTCGTGAGCGGAGCATTCGCGTTCGAACCAGAAACTGCTGCCGCAGAAAAACTCTCCCGTGCTGATCAGCATGACCGTAAGCAGCAGGACAGATGTTAAAACAGATATGATTTTTACACATTTTTCACTCATGAAATGATTATAAAACAACAGCTAAAAATACACAAAAAATATTGCACTTTAATGATTTAAAGTGTTAGTATAAAGTGACTTGAGAAACAGTCTGTTTGCAGTTTACGACGACAGAAGAGGAGGTCTGCATGATCACTGAGCAGGAAAAGAAGAACATGAATCAGTTCTACAAGGCAATACTGTCACTTGAAACTGAAGAAGAGTGTAACGCATTCTTTGAGGATGTGGCTACTATCAAGGAACTCATTGACATGGCCGCAAGACTTGAGGTCGCAAGACTGCTGAGTGAGGGCAAGGTCTTCAATGAGATCAGTCAGGAAACAGGTGCCAGCTCTGCGACTATCAGCAGAGTAAACAAGTGCCTCAGCTACGGCCCGGGCGGTTACAGCAGTGTGCTTGAGAAGATCAAGGAATAATGAGGAACACGGAATAAGTTTAAACAGAAAAATAACTCCGCATTACATATAGTGATGCGGAGTTTTTGTTTAAGATATTCTGACTGATCGTTTAACCCTCGTATTTGAAGCAGTCCATGAATTTCAGTTTGAAAAGATTCATTTCGTGGAGTCTGTCGATCTTTTCCTTGTGTTCGAGATTTTCGATAACGCCGGTTCTGATGTACTTGTCAAGTTCCTCATAGGTAAAGCCGAGCTTTTCCTCGTCGCTCATTCCAGAGAGTCCGTCTGAAGGAACCTTCTCGATAAGCACTGAAGGGACGCCGAGCACACGGCCCATTGCTCTGATCTCTGCAGTTGTGAAGAATGACATAGGGCTGAAATCTCCTGCGGAATCACCGTATCTTGTCGAGTAACCTACCCAGTCCTCTGAAAGATTGCAGGTGTTACATACACGTCCGTTTTTGCTCTGACCTACAGCGTAGAGAGTGGACATTCTCAGCCTTGGAGGGAGATTGATCTCCGAATCCTTGCTGAATTCTATGCCTGCTGACTTGATCTCGTCAACGAGAGCATTATAAGATTTTCCGATGTTTACGATATAGTGCTCGATGCCGAGGTGCTCAACGAGGAGCTTTGCCATATCTATATCCGACTTCTCACTGTTAGGCATGAGGACGCCGATAACCCGGTCCTTGCCGAGCGCTTCCACACAAAGTGCGGCAGCAATGGAGCTGTCTTTTCCTCCGCTGATGCCTACGATAGCATTGCATCCCGGACCATTCTTATCAAACCAGCTGCGTATCCATTCAACTGTAGCAGCACAAGCTTTTTCTGCATTAAAATCCATTTTAATTCCTCCTTTAAAAAGAGTGTTCTCTGCTCAATTACCGAAATTATAACACATTAACGCCACATTTTAACAGCAGTACTATGCTATAATTTCAGTGTCGATAAACCGCATTACAGAAGGAGGCAACAGCCAATGAAACCGTATTATGTTAAAGACCTTAAGGTAGATGAGATCAACAGGATCGAGGATTATTATCTGGTAAAGAACGCAGATATCAGAGACGGTAATCAGGGCAAAAGACACCTGTATCTTACTCTTGCTGACGCAACAGGAGACGTGCAGGCGGTAAAGTGGTCGCTGAATGCGGACGAGGTCGAGCGCTACAGCAGAATGAAGACCGGCATGATAATCAGATTTGCCGGCAGATGCAAGGAGTTCAAGGGCGCAAAGCAGATCGTTCTCGATAACATCGGCAATCTGATCAATCCGGAGAAAATGGAAAGAGCAGATTATTATAAATCTGCACCTGAAGAATCAGAGAAAATGTACGATTTTATCATGGACAGGATCAGAATGATGGAAGACGAAGAACTCAAGGAACTCTGTCTCAGCTTTTACGAAGAGAACAGAGAACGCCTGATGTACTACCCTGCAGCAATGAGCAATCATCATGCCGAATACGGCGGCCTGCTGTACCATGTCAAGAGAATGATGATGATGGGAGAGCGTGCCTGCGAGGTATATACCAATCTCAACAGAGATCTGCTGATCGCAGGAGTTGCGATCCATGATATCGAGAAACTCAATGAGATAAATTCAGATGAATTTGGAGTGGTTCCGGATTACACACTTGAGGGCAAGATGCTGGGACATCTGGTAATGGGCGTGGCAGCTATTCATGACCGTTGCGAGGAACTGGGCATTGACAGAGAGAAGGCTCTCATGCTCGAGCACATGGCAATATCGCATCATTACGAGCCTGAGTTCGGAAGCCCGAGAAAGCCGCTTTTCCCTGAGGCGGAGATGCTGCACTATCTCGATATGGTCGATGCCAAGATGTTCGACATGGAGGATGCACTTGCCAATGTTGAACCGGGCGGATTCAGTGAGAAGGTATTCACACTGGACAATCGAAGATTATATAAGAGAACATTTTAATGCTTAAAGAAGGCAAGCTGAGCAAGATAATATTCAACAATTCAGAGAACGGCTATACTGTGGCGGTGTTTGATACAGACGAAGGCGCGATCAGGATAGCCGGCTCTTTTAATGAGCCGAAAACAGGCACGAAGTACCGTCTTGAGGGCAGCTTCACAATACATCGCAGATATGGAGAGCAGTTCAGCTTCACATCATATGAGGAGATACTTCCTGAAGGTGTCGATGCAATATACGAGTTCCTTGCGAACGGAAATATCCGCGGCATCGGACCGAAAACGGCAGAGCTGATCGTCGAATGCTTTGGTGATGACAGCCTGAGAGTGATCGACGAGGCGCCTGAGCAGCTCTTGGCCATCAAAGGCATAGGCCCGACGACTTTGGAGAAGATCTCCGAATCATACGGCGAGTCTCGCGAATTTGCGAGAGTTTCGCTCGAACTGCGCGAACTCGGTGTCGAGATGACGCATGCAGTAAAGATATACAAGCTGTACGGTAAGGAGTCAGTTGATATCGTAAAGGAAAACCCGTACACACTTGTTGACGACATATACGGCCTGACATTTCAGAAAGCCGATGCGATCGCTGAAAGGATAGGATTTGATGCCGACAGCGAATTCAGGATACAGAGCGGTATCAAGTTTATTCTCAGATCCTGGGCGGTGAGCGGCAGCACGCTGATGCCTCAGAGCATTCTTACCGAGAAGGTCATCGAACTGCTCGACACTCAGACTGAGCGCGTCGAGGATGCACTTACAGGCATGACCTTCAGCGGCGAGATCGAGACTGACGTGATAGATGATGTGCCTGTAGTATATCTCTATGGCTACTATTACGCCGAACAGAGGGTTGCGGCCAATCTGAAGAGGCTTCTTTATTCCGACAGACCGCCTGTTCCTGCAATGATCGAAAACCTGATCAATGACGCGGAAGCTGAACTGACTGCAAAATGTAACGGCGAGATCAGCCTCTCCGACGAACAGCGTGGCGCGGTGCGCGGGGCATTGCTTGGCAATGTATCGATCATCACCGGCGGTCCAGGTACGGGTAAGACGACGATCATCAATGTTCTGGTCAATATCTTCAACAGACTCGGATACAGCGTGGCGCTGGCAGCTCCTACGGGGCGTGCGGCAAAGCGAATGGAGGAGGCTTCGGGTGTACCGGCACAGACGATCCATCGCCTGCTCGAATACGTGTATTCCGAGGATGAAGAGGATATGCGTTTTGGCCGCAACGAAGAGAATCCTCTCGAATATGACGCCATCATCGTCGACGAAGCTTCGATGATAGACATAATGCTGATGGACGGACTTCTATCTGCCATCAGGGACGGAGCAATGCTTATCATGACCGGAGATGCGGATCAGCTGCCGTCGGTCGGTGCCGGCAATGTGCTGAGAGACATGATAGCAAGCTCATGCGTATATACAGCAAGACTTAGGGAGATATTCAGACAGGCTTCGGGAAGCCTGATCGTTACCAATGCCCACCAGATCAACAGCGGCGAATATCCGGAAACAGGTGGAGCAGATGGCGACTTTTTCGTGATACAGAGAGCAAACGAAGACGATATTATTGAGGAGATCAAGGGTATGGTCGGAGGACGACTCTGCGCTCATTATGATTTTGCCAACGATGCTGCCGACATACAGATACTCACGCCTACCAAGAGAGGAACACTCGGAGCACCTAATCTGAACACCGTGCTGCAGGAGATAATCAATCCTGCACAGCCTGGACTCAACGAGCTGAAAGTAGGCAACCGTCTTTTCCGTGAAGGCGACAAAGTGATGCAGCTTAAGAATGATTACAATGCCGAATGGAACGATGCAAATACATTCATGAGTGGGGAAGGCATTTTCAACGGCGACATGGGAGTGGTTGAGAGCATCAGCAAAGAAGACCGCAGCATGATCGTCAGGTCTGATGATCGGCTCATAAGATATTCCGGCGAGATGCTCGAAGAGATCGACCTGGCGTATGCCGTGACGGTGCACAAGAGTCAGGGTTCGGAATTTCCGGTAGTGATAATGCCTATGTGGCAGTTTCCACCAATGTTGATGACCAGAAATCTGCTCTATACAGCCGTGACACGCGGCAAGAAGCTGGTAATAATAGTTGGTAATCCACGCTACATGCAGTGGATGATAGACAATAACAGAGCTGACGGAAGATATACAGGACTTGAATACAGACTTGCACAGCTTGGCTCCCTATAAGGAGGAGACATGTATGAAACTGTATGGCAGGAGGTGCTGGACCGCATCTATCCGAGCGGGATCTACTGCATCTGCTGCGGCAAGATAACGGATGATACAAGAACGTACAGCCTGTGCAATGATTGCATGGGTGCAGTAAAATGGGCAGTCGGCCGGACGTGCTCGAAATGCGGGAAACCGCTTTCGCCGAACGACCCGAGAGAGATCTGCTTTAACTGCACAGAGCACAGACATGAATTCAACAGAGGATTCACCTGTGCGGAATACGGAGCACATGAACGTTCGATCGTTTACTCGCTGAAATATGATGATCGGCCGGACATCGCAGCCCCGATCGCCGAAATGATGGCTGACAGGATGAAGGCAAAGTTCGGAGAAAAAGGACTTACGTCGAGCTACGATCTGCTGGTGCCTGTGCCTGTTTCGAGGCGAAGGAGGGGGACCCGCGGATACAATCAGGCGGAACTCATAAGCATGCATTTTTCGGAGAAAACAGGTGTGCCGTTCAGAGGCGAGATACTGAAGAGAACAAAGGAGACGACGGCCATGAAGGGGCTCACTCCTGATGAGAGAAGGCTTAACATAAGAGGCTCCTTTGAATTGAAGCCGGGTGCTGCCCGCTTTGTAAGAAATGCTAACTGCCTGATAGTAGATGACATCTATACCACGGGTGCCACAATAGATGAAACCGCACGCGTTCTAAAGGCTTCTGGGGCACTGTCGGCAGACTTTCTGTCTTTCGCAAATGGGGCTGATGTGGTAAAATAATACGGAATATAGGATGGGGTTATGTTTGTGGTTGAAAGTCCATGCCAGATACGGGCAAAGGGACCCACGTAAGCAGATAGCAGGAAGCATCTGTGATCATGGCGTATCTTAGAAGTAAGTCCTCCGGAAACCGGGTAAAGGCAAGTGTGGGGTCAAAGACCAGGTCAAGTAACCCCGATCCGTTATTCATAAAAGAAATGAAGGAGGTAATTATCATGAAGATCCAAATTTCTGCTAAAAATTACGACATGGGGGATAAGCTCCATAGTTACATTGAGGAAAAGCTGGGAAAACTCGAGAAGTATTTCAACGAGGACGTAACAGCTAACGTAGTCGTATCCAAACAGAAGGATACACCTAAGATTGAGACAACTATTAATGCAAAGCAGGCTGTTTTCAGAGCAGAGATCGTTAACGACAGCATCTATGATGCGGTCGACATGGCTGCAGAGAAACTGTCAAGCCAGATGACAAGGCTCAAGGGCAAGCTTGAAGCAAGATACAAAGAGAACAAGGCACTCAAACTCGAGTTCATTCCTGAACCTGAGGAAGATGAATATGAAGAGGAAATGGCTATCGTAAGAAGAAAGCAGCTCGAGCTGGAGCCAATGGTTGCAGAGGAGGCTATTCTTCAGATGGAGATGCTGGGACACGACTTCTTCGTGTTCCTGGATATGGATACAGATGCCGTAAGTGTCGTTTACAAGAGAAAAGGCAATGCTTACGGACTGATCGAGACCGATAGATAAACGATTAAGGAGAATAAACACACATGTCATATGATGACTGGAATCCGGATGATCTATTAAATTTTGATTACGGAAGACCGGTTCCTAAAGAAAAACCTGCGGGTCACATAGAACAGCATAAAGCGAGCCCAAGTAAAGAGGCTCAGCTTTATGCTGAGTTAAGAAGACAGAGCAGAGAATCGGAAAACAAGGCCAGAGCTGCGGCAAAGGCCCAGGCAGAAGCAAGAGCTCAGGCACAGGCAAGAGCACAGGCCGAAGCCAGACAGGAGGCTCTGCGTCAGGAAGCAATGCGTAAGGAGGCAGCAAGACAGGCTGCTATCCGCAAAGAGGCTGAGCGTCAGCAAGCCATAAAGCAGGAAGCTCTCCGTCAGGAAGCAATGCGCAAAGAAGCCGTAAGACAGGCTGCCATTCGCAAGGAAGCAGAGCGACAGGAAGCCATAAGGCAGGAGGCTCTTCGTCAGGAGGCGGCAAGACAGGCTGCTATTCGCAAAGAAGCAGAGCGACAGGAAGCAATGCGTAGAGAGGCCGCAAGGCAGATCGCAATGCGTCGAGAAGCTGAACGCCAGGCCGCTCTCAGTCAGGAACCGACCCAGAAGGAGGTCATGCTCCGTGAGGCTGCAAAAATGGAAGCCATGAGGCAGCAGACTTCAAAAGAGGACGTGGAACGCAGGGATGCAGAGAAGCGTCGTGCGCAGGAAGAGGCATATGAGAGATATCGCAATTCCACACGTAACAGTGAAGGCAAGACGAGCAGCACCAAGGCAAATAGAAAGGCAGACAAAAAAGCCGGCAGGAAGGCCGCAAAGGCAGCAGCCAGGGCAGGCAAGGCAGCAAAGTCGAGCAAATTCCCGAAGATACTTGCATTCATATATCTAATCGCACTGGCAGCATTTGTTGTAGTCATGACTATCATGAATGTTTTGCCGCTGCCTTATCTGATCGCAATGT
>JAKSSO010000002.1 GCA_024403055.1 Mogibacterium sp.
GCTTCTTTTTCTTCTTACGAGGCGAAAGCCATTAACTTTGATAATGAAACAAAGCGCAGGATCATCGGTGTGCAGGACCACCTCAGAGAGCTGGGACCTGGTAATTTCACACGTGAGGAAAACCTTCATCTGACACTTGCATTTCTTGGTGAAGTGCCGGCAACCCGTCTGGATGAGGTAAAGCGTGCGATGGACGCTGTGACGGTCCGCCGCATGAAGCTGGATTTTGCACACGTCGGATGCTTTGCAAGGGACTCGGAACTGTGGTGGATCGGCGCTGAAGATAACAGAACGCTGTCCGGACTTCAGCGAGCACTTGTTAATGAACTCAGGGCATCAGATCTGCCTGTTGACAGCAAGAAGTTCCGACCGCACATCACGCTGGCGAGAGAGATGCATATCGGAAGAAGAGATCCGAAAGAACTGCTGCCGGAGACGTTCAGCACAGATGTCAGTGCGATCAGCCTGATGGTGTCTGAGCGGATCAGCGGCAAGCTGACATATACAGAAATATACAGAGTAGGAGAGTAAAATGGGCGAAAGAAAACTGTCATGTATCGACTGCGGTGTTGTTAACTGTAACCTCATGGAGAGCGAGTTCCCTGCGTTCTGTCTGACAACACACATGGATGAAGAGGTTCTTGCAGATGCAATGTCATGCTATGCAGAAGGAGAGGATAGAAAAATCTCTCAGGTGTCGGCAACAGTCGAGCACGACGGATATCTGCACTGGTGCAGAGTAGAGGAGATAATAGTATTTGCACGTCGCATGGGATATACCAGGCTCGGTATTGCGACCTGTGCAGGCCTGATCGCTGAGAGCCGTAAGCTGGCACTGATACTCAGAAATCACGGATTTGAAGTATACGGTGTGGTATGCAAGTGTGGAACACAGCGCAAGGATTCCATCGGATGTGATCCGGTGTGCAATGAGCTCGGCGAGAACATGTGCAACCCTATTCTTCAGGCTAAGCTTCTCAATGTAGAGAAGACTGATTTCAACATAGTAATGGGACTGTGCGTCGGACATGACAGCCTGTTCTATAAATATGCAGAAGCCCCTGTAACAACTCTTGTAGCAAAGGACAGAGTCCTCGGACATAATCCTGCTGCAGCGCTGTATCAGGCAGACTTCTATTATAAGAAACTGAAAGAGGACAGTGACGAGCTCAGATAGAGCGAAGAACGGTCACAGGCTCTGAGAGGAAAATGAAGGAGGATAATATGTTTGTATTCTGGGGAACCGGCTCTGCAGAGGTAATGCAGAAAGTAAGCAGCATAGCTGTAAGAAGTACAGAGAATTTCAACTGGACGTTCATATTCATACTTGCAGTTGTGTTCTATGTGTACTGGACAGAAATCAGAAACAAGAACTGGGATGCGGTCGTTGCCGGCCTTGCTCTTTACGGAGTTCACTGGCTGTACGAGATCGTGAATGCAATTATCGGACATTTTGCAGGATATCCGCTGTGGACCGTATCGAATGAATCGACGACATTTATCCTGCTTATAGGCGTATGCTGGGAGCTTTCGATGATGTTCTCACTGGCAGGCATCATATCGTTCAAAATGCTTCCTGACGACAGGAACAAACGTTATTTCACAAAGAACGGCGGCAAAGGCATCTCCTGCAAGCTCGTCGGTGCGATCGAGATGGCGGCACTTTTCGCTTTGTTCGAATCATTCCTGGCAGGAACCACTAACGGATCCTTCCTGTGGGTATACAAATGGTGGGGCGTTCTGCCGGTGTTCATTACAACATACGTGCCATTCTTCCTGGCAAGCAATTATGTTCCGGACATGGGAATAAAGAAGCGCAGAATATTCCTGGCTGCACTGTGGGGTCTTGATGCTCTGCTTCTTGCAATTCTTATTCCTGCAGGGATCATCTAAGATATAATGCGTAATTTTAAAAACTATTCATTAATAATTGCGGCAGGCTGTCTGTGGGGTACTATCGGACTGTTTGTAAAACTGCTGGAACAGGCAGGTTCATCCTCGGAATACACGACATTCCTGAGGATGTTCTTTGCATTTGTAATGCTGCTGGTAATTACGCTGATCAGGGATGGAGCGGGAGCATTTAAGACTGACAGAGGAACGCTTATATCCTGCATCCTTCTCGGATTTGTGTCGATGTCACTGAATAATCTGTTCTATGCAAGAGCAGTAAGCAGCCTTGGCATGTCTCTTGCTGCGGCTCTGCTGTACTCGGCACCGATATTCACGAGCATCGAGTCTCGTATCCTTTTCAAGGAACATATCGGCAAAAATAAGATCACAGCGATCGCTCTCAGTGCGCTCGGCTGTGTGCTGGCGGCAACAGGCGGAAACTTCTCCTCGGTACAGGTCTCCGGCATAGGCATTCTCTTCGGCGTCGGTGCGGCATTCGCATATTCGACACAGAACATATTCGGAAGACTGGCGACGAACAAGACGTCCGCTTTCGTGGTATCGACATATCAGTTCATGTTCGCATCGATATTCACACTCCTGGTCGGCAGGCCGTTCTCGACGGTAGCTGATCCGCTGGATCCGAAAATACTCATGTATGGAGCTCTGTTCGCGCTCATACCTACGACAATCGCATATCTTCTGTATTTCAGCGGCGTCAAGGGCATAACAGAGTCGAGCAAGGTACCTGTCATGGCGGCCATGGAACTCGTCGTAGCAACAATTCTGGGCATAGTAGTCTTCAGAGAGGATTTCTCGGTGATCAGTATTGCGGGAGCACTTCTGATCCTGGTATCGATAGCAATAATGAGCAGAGGCGGCGAAGAAAAAAATGGCGATCCTGAATAATGAGGACAAGAGAAAATCGGCACTGAGAGTCGCGACACTTACGTCGTTTCTGACGACATTCATGAGCAGTGCTCTCAATCTGTCAATACCGGCAATAGGTGCGGAGTTCAATGCGAATGCAGCTTATGTCGGCTGGATAGTAACTGCGTACACGCTTGTGGTCGCAGCCTTTTGTATTCCGATGGGCAAGATATCGGACATGAAAGGCCACGGACGCATGCTCAAGCTGGGGCTGATACTGTTCACTGTAACGACCTTTGCGTGCATGTTCATTCCGAACATGGAGATGTTCATAGCGGTTCGTGTGATTCAGGGTCTGGCAGCTTCCATGATATTTGCAAATAACAATGCCATATTGCTGAGTGCATATACGGATAGTGAAAGAGGTCGTGTGCTGGGAATATCTACTGCTGCGACATATATCGGGCTTTCGACGGGACCTGTTATCGGCGGAGTTATCAATCACAATCTGGGCTGGAAATATATTTTCCTGTTCGGCGGCGTAGTAGCCATTGCGGCAGTAATAACTGCAGTAAGAAAGGTCGAGGACGACAGACCTGAAGCGGCAACAGGACCGATCGACAAAAAAGGAATGGTGCTTTTCGTACCCATGATACTGGCACTGCTCTACGGCTTCTCGCTGGTCGGTGCGTCGATGTACGCATATGTGCTGCTGGCAGCTGCAATAATTCTGCTTGCAGTATTTATCCGCATCGAGAAGAATAGTGAAGAGCCGGTACTCAATGTAAGAATGATAGCCAGCGACAGGCAGTTCGCCTGCTCCAATCTGGCGGCATTGCTCAATTACGGCGCAACATTCGCCATCAGTTATCTGATGAGCATATATCTTCAGATGGTAATGGGATACAGTTCACAGACAGCAGGACTTATACTTGTGATAATGCCTTTCATGCAGGCTCTGTTCTCACCTAAGATGGGCAAATTGAGCGACAGCATTGCTCCTTACAAACTGGCAACGGCAGGCATGGTGTGCTGTGTTGCAACACTGATCGTATTTGCTGTTACACTTCCTGAGAGATCCATCGTATGGGTGATCGCGGCACTTGCGCTGGGTGGATTCGGCTTTGCACTGTTCTCCTCACCTAATACGAATGCGATAATGTCGCGAGTTGCACCTCAGGACAGAGGGCAGGGCATGGCTGTCGTTTCGACGATGCGGACGGTAGGTCAGTCCTTCAGCATGTGTATCGTTACGGTGCTGGTCAATCTGAAGCTGGGCGCTCAGACACTGCAAAGCGTTCCTCGGGAGCTGCTGATAGGAACGATGAGGCTGATCTTCATGGTATTTGCAGGAATTTGTGTGGCGGGTGCAGTGATATCCTCGGCAAGAAGTACACTGGAATAGAATGATAGAAATGCGTTATAATTAAAAAAATATGATAATCTTTTGCTTAGGAACCATCATTAATGTTGTTCTGATCATTGCCGGTGCGATGTCAGGAATGCTCAGTATCGATGGTGGCAAACTCACGAGCGGTCAGTCAATGACACTGCTAGCATCACTGCTCAAGCCGTACGCTACAGATCTTGCCATGAGCTATCTGACGATGGTCGGCTCCATCGTGATATTCTGCATAGGACTGAATATGGTTTTTGACAAGAAAATGCGCGTTGCCAATCTCATGCCCGCGCTGATAATCGCAGTTATCGCAGCATTTCTGCCGATATAGGAGCGAAAAATATATATAAAAGAAGGAAATATAATGAATGATTACATTGTAAGAGGTATTGCTGCCGGCGGTACGGTCAGAGCGTTTGCAGCAGATACAACAGAGACAGTTGCTTATGCGGCTGAGAAACATGAGACATATCCGGTCGTTTCGGCGGCTCTCGGCAGAACTTTAACGGCGGCTGCCATGATGGGCAGCATGATGAAGGGCGAGGACGACCTGATCACTCTTACGATAAAGGGCGATGGACCTATCGGAAATATCACTGTAACTGCAGACAGTAAGGGTAACGTTAAAGGCTTTGCGGGCAATCCGATCGTGGATATTCCGCTCAAGGGACCTGCCAAGCTGGATGTGGGCGGCGCTGTAGGAAACGGCACTCTGACCGTAGTGATGGATCTCGGATTGTCTGAGCCATACAACGGCATGGTCGAACTGCAGACCGGCGAGATCGGCGATGACCTAGCTTATTATTTCACTGTATCGGAGCAGACGCCTTCGGCTGTAGGACTTGGTGTAATGGTCGATACTGACTGGTCGATCAGGCACTCCGGAGGATTTATCGTTCAGATGATGCCTGATGTTGAAGAGTCAACGATCGAAGCGATCGAGGACAGGCTGGCAAATATCTCCAGCGTGACAGACATGCTGGACAGAGGCATGAGTCCGGAGGATATCCTGAAGGAGATCCTTGGGGACCTGGGACTGGAGATAACTGAGAAAAGTCCGGTACAGTTCCACTGCAACTGCGACAAGGAGCGCGTGTCTTCAGCACTGGCAACTATTCAGACTGCGGATCTGCAGGAGATGATCGATGACGGCAAGGAAATCGAAGTAAAATGTTATTTCTGCAACAGCACATATGATTTTACAGTTGAAGAGCTTCAGGAGATCCTGAACAGCAGACTGGGATAATCATGCAGCTGCACATAAGGAGGGCAAAATGCACAAAATCATTTACAAGAAACAGCTGAGTGATGACATGTTCTGGATGGAATTTGAGGCACCATATGTTGCTGCAAAGGCAAAGCCGGGACAGTTCATCATTTTCCGTGTTGACGAGTATGGCGAGAGAGTACCTATCACCATGGCTGACAGCAATAAGGAAAAAGGAACGATCACGCTTATTTTCCAGGCGGTGGGCAGAAGCACGATGCTGCTTTCTCAGCTGGAAGTCGGTGAATATGTTCAGGATATTGCGGGACCTCTCGGAAAACCGACCGATGTTGAAGCACGCAAGAGAGTGTGCATTGTCGGCGGAGGAACAGGAAATGCACTCGCTTATCCGATAGCTGCAGGTTTCAAGGCTGCAGGTGCAACAGTAGATATGATCTCGGGTTTCCGGACCAGTGATCTGATCGTTCTGAAGGACGAGTTCGAATCAGTTGCTAACAATTATTACCTGTGCACAGATGACGGTTCTGCCGGAGAAAAGGCATTCACAACAGATAAGCTGAAAGCTCTTATAGAAGCCGGCAATGAATATGATGAAGTAATTACGGTCGGACCACCTGTCATGATGAAATTTGTTGCAAAGACGACCGAGCCTTATGGCATCCCGACCATAGCTTCGCTTTCTGCACTCATGATAGACGGAACAGGCATGTGCGGCGGATGTCGTATCAGCTATGAAGGCGAAACGAAATACGTTTGCGTCGACGGACCTGAATTCGATGCGAGCAAGGTCGACTGGGATGTACTGATCGCTCGTAATGCATATTATGCAGAGGAAGAGAAGGAAGCCAGAGAGCATATCTGCAGACTTACAGGAGGTACCAGACATTATGAATAATCAGATGAATAAAACACCGATGCCTCAGCAGGAACCGAACGTACGCAATAAGAACTTTGACGAGGTGGCACTCGGATACTCAAGAGAGGATGCTGTCAATGAGGCGCAGAGATGTCTTAACTGCCCTCAACATCCATGCGTAAGCGGGTGTCCTGTTAATGTAAGGATACCTGAGTTTATTGCAAAGGTCGCAGAGGAGGACTTTGACGCGGCCTATGAGATACTTACTTCTACGAATTCACTGCCTGCTATTTGCGGCCGTGTATGTCCGCAGGAAAACCAGTGCGAAGGCAAGTGCGTTCGCGGTATCAAGGGCGAACCTGTAGGCGTGGGAAGACTTGAACGTTTTGTAGCTGACTATCACAGAGAGACAGTCGGACATGCAGGTGTTGAGGCAGTTGCGTGCAACGGCAGGAGAGTTGCCATCGTAGGTTCCGGCCCGGCGGGTCTGACCTGCGCAGGAGATCTGATCAATCTCGGATATGATGTTACAGTGTTTGAGGCACTTCACAAGGAAGGCGGAGTGCTTGTTTACGGTATTCCTGAATTCAGACTTCCGAAATCCATTGTAGCATACGAGATAGAAGGACTGGCCAAGAAGGGCGTTAAGTTCGAACATAATGTTGTTATCGGTAAATCACTCTACATACAGGATCTGCTCGATGATGGATTTGAAGCGGTTTTCATAGGCACAGGCGCAGGCCTTCCAATGTTCATGAACATAGAGGGCGAGAATCTTGTAGGTGTATATTCGGCAAATGAGTATCTGACTAGGATCAATCTGATGAAGGCGTATCTCGATGAGTATGATACTCCTATAAAGAAGCACGAGAAGGTCGTTATTGTTGGTGCGGGCAATGTTGCAATGGATGCTGCAAGATGTGCCAAGAGAATGGGTGCCGAAGTTCATGTTGTCTACAGACGTTCCAGAGAGGAAATGCCTGCAAGAAATGAAGAGATAGAGCATGCTGAGGAAGAGGGCATAGAGTTCCATCTTCTCAACAATCCTGTAAGGATCATTGGCGACGAGAAGAACCAGGTCACTAAGGTAGAGTGCGTTAAAATGGAACTCGGAGAGCCGGATGCCTCCGGCAGAAGAAGTCCGATCGAGATCCCGGGAAGCGAGTTTACTATCGATACTGATGCTGTGATCATGGCACTTGGCACCAGACTCAACACTCTTATCTGCAATACCACTGAAGGTCTGGAGCAGACACAGAAGGGCGGGATCAGCGTTGATGAGGAAACAGGCGCAACTTCCATCGAAGGGATCTTTGCAGGCGGTGATGCTGTAACAGGTGCAGCTACAGTTATCAAGGCAATGGGCGCCGGTAAGAAAGCAGCTGCCGCAATGCACGAGTATCTTTCAAAATAGCATTCATGAAAACAACAAAACACAGGTGAGTTCACCACTTTTAGCACGACAAAAAGGAAACATTACATGGAGCTTAGTCAAATTTTCTTTTTCGTAAGTCAGGCGGTATTCCTTCCGACCTTCATACTGACCACACAGAAATTGTTTGTCAAAGACATGAAGCTGGCAGGCTATATCAAGTTTACCCTGATGTCCCCGCTTTTAATATACATTTATTCAATACTGCTGTTTGGCATCGTGGCGGTATACATGCCATCAGTAAATGTATATAAGCTGTCAGCATACGGAGACATTTTTGCACTGGTTATTTCACTGCTGGTATCTGTACTGTATGCGCATGAGACCGGGGCCAACAACAAGTCTGCAGCTGTATTTGTATACAACACTTTCTATATGATGGGCATGGTCTTCAATCTGATTTATGACGGATTGCTTTCAGGCTTCCTGCTGTCGGTCGCTGTTCCAACATTAGTAAGCTACATGTTCTATAAAAACATCACAATGACCTTTGTTAGGGTCGAAACCGGCCTGGTGAAGTTCCAGCCGGCAATGATGCTGTTGCCTCTGATTGCAGAGGTGATGCTGGTCATGCGGATCCTGCTTCTCATAGCCAACTATCTGGATCCCAAGCTGGCTCCATATGACGAGGCGCTAACTGTATACAGTACGATCTTCGGATATGTAATTCTTCTGTTCCTTTTCATTGCCTGCCTCATGATCTCCGGCGGTCTTAAGCAGGTCGAGATAATATCGACGCAGAAGGAAAGCCTGCTCCAGGAAAACAAAAGAAATGAGAAGCTGTCTTTGGATATGCTTACGGCTCTTGTAGGGACAATTGAAGCCAAGGACAAATATACTAACGGACATTCTATAAGAGTTGCAGAATATTCCAGGAAGATCGCAACGAATATGGGACTCAGTGAGAAGGACGTTGATGATGTGTACAAAATCGCCCTTCTTCACGATATTGGTAAGATCGGTATTCCTGATGAGATAATCATGAAATCAGGCAAACTGACCGAGGAAGAGTATGAGACGATCAAGGAGCATCCTCTCACAGGCTCTGAAATTCTGTCCGGGATAGAGGAAATGCCGGAACTGTATATTGGTGCCAAGTATCACCATGAGAGATGGGACGGAAAGGGCTATCCATGCGGACTAAAGGGCGAAGAAATACCTTTCAAAGCGAGAATTATTTCTGTGGCAGATGCTTACGATGCCATGACTTCCAAGAGAAGTTACAGAGATGCTCTTGAAATTGAGGAAGTAAGGAATGAACTTATAAAGGGGAGGGGAACTCAGTTCTTCCCTGAAGCAGCAGATGAAATGCTTAAAATAATTTCTGAAGAATCGAGCTATACAACTGAAGCTTAATGTGATATATTTAACGTAATATTATAGGGGTGCTCTAAACAGGAGGTGCATTATGTTCACAGTATTAAGCGTAGGTAGCTGGATCGACATCATCCGCAGTTGGCTGAAGAGACACTAATTCATGGAATTGGTGACCAATCGGCAGGTTTTAAGAAATTATCACTAATTGAGTCTTATGCCAAAACTGATGATAGTGTTAAAACGCTGTATCAATGTTGGTGTTAAGGAAAAGACAGGACAGTGTTTCATTTTGAAACACTGTCCTTTTGTTTTGCCGCAATTCAGAACACTACAATTAAGCTGGAAGGAAACATCGACATAAACAATGAGCTGAGCACTCTCCTTTTGGCTATGTGCCGTCGGGATATAGGAGTTGAGGCTCGTGCTGAATTATGATAGCCTATCAGTATATTCAGAATCTTTCCCGTGACTTGAGCGGGTAAATCGAAGAGGAAGAAGATATGCAAAATAATAAATATGTCAAAGCCGATAATCTGTATTATTTCGTAAGGACAGAGAAGGGTCTTTCAAGAGATAAGGCCTGCAAACTTTTTGAGCGCATCAGTCCGGACCGCCTGGAGAGGATAGAGAACGGAAAAGTACTTCCCAATCCTGAAGAAATCATGGAGCTCGCAGAGAAATACGGTGAACCTAATATAAGGAATTATTATTGTGCCAATCAGTGCCCGATGGGCAGAAACTATGTGAGTGAGGTTGAAAATCTGGATCTGTCCCAGGCAACTTTACAGATAATTGCCCAGATAAATAAAATATCCTCCTACAAGGACAGGCTGATAGAGATCGCATCCAAGGGGCATGTAACAGAAGGGTATTCCGAGGAATTTGACATGATCACATCGGAGCTTGAAGAACTGCAGAACGCGATAGACTCGCTTATTCTGTGGAAAGAAAAGAATGAAGATTGATTTGTCGCAGTTTTGACAGCAAAAAGTGACAAAATTGCTGATTCTGTAAAGTTGAAACACGTCCTGCGATATTTTAACATTTATGTGTAAATATTAAGAAAGGAGGAGTGTCAGTTGAGAATCAATAAAGTATTTGCATTACTCATACTGATCGTAGCTTTAAGCAGTGTGCCTGCTCTTGCAGCGGAGACCTGTGAATTCAGAGACGGCGCCATCAGCCTGACTGTATCGAAAAGCAACCAATTGTATGAATATAACGACAGTGTCACATATTCACCGGCCGGTGAACCGGGCTATGCATATGACCGGATATTTTCTGACGATAACGATTCCAGAATGTTTTCGCTGTATTATGTCATTTTCGAAGAAAATCTCAAGAATGACCTGAGCTGGTCGGGTGAGCTGACTGAAGAAGCCATCGAATACCTGGAGCGTTTTCTGAACGACGAATTCATTATCAGTATCAGCGAAAAAAGCGATGCAGTGAATATCCCAGGCAAAATGGGAGACGGATGGTTCCGCTTGGAATGCCGCGACTGTGAAGACGGCGATTCATATGTTTATGTGAATATAACTGAAAAAGTATTCAGAGTAGTGATCTTCGAAAAATATGAGGACGGTACTGTTGCTGTTATTCCTCAGAAGTCAGTTGAATCAGCTGATAAGATAGTCGCGACTATCGATGACAGGGGTGACTATGCAAATGCCATGTTCAAAAGCTGCACTGACGAATTATCTGACTGGGACCCATGGGAATGGGATGAAGACTGGGGTGAATACAACGATGATGTGGATGGTGTCATAGGAGTCCTTATTCTGTTCTTCGTCTTGGGAGGTGCCTATCTGGTGGTATCTGCGATATGGGGCGATACGACGGGAGCACTCAAAGATCGCGGCAAGCACACGAATGCTTCGAAGCAGCCGGAAAAACCAAAGACACTAGCACAGCCGGAAAAACAAAAAATATTAAGGCTTCCGGAAAAACCGAAGATGTTTAAGCTTCCGGAAAGGCCGCGTAAGCGTTCGAAGGACGAAGAGATAATAGTCGGCGATGTTGATTCGAGATATCTCGAAGATCTGAAAGTATTACGAAAATCAGGACTGATAACTCCTGATGAATACAGGGAAATGGTAAACAAGCACAGGAACGGAAGGGCGAGACGATGAGTATCTTAACAGAATATATTACGTTTATATGGATAGGTGTAGCGGTGCTGTTTGCAATTATTGAAGCCATGACGCTCGGACTGACCTCGATATGGTTTACAGGGGGCGCGGTAGTAGCATTCCTTGTATCGCTGGCAACTGACAATCTGTATATTCAGACCGGCACATTCATAGTTGTTTCGATCATTCTGCTTCTGGTAACAAGACCAATCGCAGGAAGACATCTGAACAGCGTGATAGAAGATACCAATGTGAATGCGCTGATGGGAATGAAAGCAATAGTAGTATCTTCGATCATGCCTAATGAGGTAGGTACAGTAAGGGCTGACGGCAAAATGTGGTCCGCAAAATGCGAGCAGGAGATCCCTGCCGGAGCAGAAGTGAGGATCACCGGAATCAGAGGAGTAACTGTGGATGTAGTGCCTGAAAAGACAAAGGAGGAATAGAAATGGGTAAAGCTATAGCAATTGGAGTACTGATCGTATTGATCATTCTGCTGATAATAACGAACATCAGAATAGTTCCGCAGGCTAATGCGTTTGTAATCGAAAGGCTTGGCGCTTTTCATGAAACCTGGCAGGTAGGACTGCACTTTAAAATTCCGCTTATCGACAAGGTCGCCAAGAGGGTCTCGTTAAAAGAGCATGTTATTGATTTCCCACCGCAGCCGGTGATCACCAAGGATAATGTAACTATCGAGATCGATACAGTTGTATTCTTCCAGATCACAGATCCAAAGCTTTTCGCATATGGCGTTGAGAATCCGATGTCTGCAATTGAGAATCTCTCTGCTACCACGCTGAGAAACATCATCGGTGATCTCGAGCTCGACGGAACATTAACAGGAAGAGAAACGATCAACTCCAAAATCAGGATCGTCCTTGATGAAGCTACTGACGCATGGGGCATCAAGATCAACAGAGTAGAAGTAAAGAATATTACTCCGCCTAAGGATATCCAGATCGCAATGGAGAAGCAGATGAGAGCGGAGCGTGAAAGAAGAGAAGCTATACTGAGAGCTGAAGGAGAAAAGAAGTCAGCAATTCTTATCGCAGAGGGCAGCAAGGAGTCCACTATCCTTGAGGCTGAGGCAGCAAAGGAAGCTCAGATCAAAAGGGCTGAGGGTGAATCAGAGGCAATCCGACTTGTACAGCAGGCTACTGCTGATGGTATCAGGATGATCACTGAATCTGCTCCTACTAAAGAAGTGCTTACGCTCAAGTCGCTTGAATCATTTGAAAAGGCTGCTGACGGAAAGGCAACCAAGATCATTATCCCATCAGAGATACAGGGCATTGCAGGCATTGCAAGTTCACTTACTGAGATCGTAGAGGGAACAAAGGGCGAGAAGAAAATCGCTTCTGCAAGGATCAAGGCAGAATAAATAAGATATCCGTGTCCTGTACGGACCGTGTTTAATGAAAAGAGGCAGTTTCATGTTCTGAAGCTGCCCTTTTTTATTAAAAAAAACATTAATTTAATAATTCCTATTGCATTGGTAGGAATTAAGACTTATTATACATTCTAAGATATCTTTACATCCTGTACAGAATGATATTAAGGAAAAAGGAAGGTGATTTTTCATGTTATATACATCAGTTGATCAGATCGTTGGTGAAACACCAATTCTTGAATTGAAGCACATTGAAGAGAAGTTCGGACTCAAAGCGAATCTGTATGCCAAGCTGGAGCTTTTTAACCCTGCCGGATCCGCTAAGGACAGAATTGCAAGACAGATGATACTGGATGCAGAAGCAAGCGGGGCTCTTACAGAAGGAGCGACCATTATTGAGCCTACAAGCGGAAACACGGGAATCGGACTTGCAGCCATGGGAGCGAGCAAAGGCTATAAGGTAGTAATAGTAATGCCAGATTCAATGTCGATCGAAAGGATCAAACTCATGAAATTGTATGGAGCTGACGTTGTTCTTACACCGGGAGCTCAGGGAATGAAGGGCGCTCTTGACAAAGCGGACGCTATTAAGGCGGACCTTGAGGCTAAGGGAGAGACGGCTTTCGTGGCAGGACAGTTTGTTAACCCATCAAACTCTAAAGCTCATTATCTTACAACAGGTCCTGAAATCTATAAAGATCTTGACGGCAAGGTAGATATGCTTGTTGCCGGCATCGGAACCGGAGGAACAATTACGGGAGCAGGAAAGTATATTAAAGAAAGAGCTGCTGAGAATGGCGTTGATGCACCGATAATAGTTGGAGTTGAGCCTGAAACATCGCCACTTCTCACCAAGGGCGTTGCAGGACCTCACAAGATCCAGGGCATCGGAGCCAACTTTATCCCGGACGTACTTGAGCGTGACGTACTTGATGAAGTAGTAACTGAGTCGGCAGAGAACGCTTTTGAAACGCTTAGGACACTTGGAGCAGAAGAAGGGATCTTCGTTGGAATATCATCCGGTGCAGCCTGCCATGCAGCGATCGAAAAGGCAAAGCTTCCTGAAAATGAAGGCAAGAATATTGTTGTTGTTCTTCCGGACAGTGGAGACAGATATCTTTCGACACTGGATCTTACGGCTGCGAATTAGGACGCAGCTCAAACAGGTGGCTTGACTTTTCAGAAAAAAATATAAAGAATTTATAGAGGTATAGAAATGAGCGCAAAGATGAGAGGACCAATGGCTGCAAGGCTTGAAGAAATCGCATTTGACATGACGGAAATCAACACAACACCGGAAAGAGGCAGCTTCCTTGGACTGGATAAGATCGTTGAGGAAACAATAGAGCATCTTCTTACAGCCATGTTTCCATATCATTTTGGAAAATTCAGGGGAAGATATGTTGAGACAGAGAAAAGGACCTGGGAACTGATGATGGCTTACGACTCAATTAACCAGGCTTTCAACATGGTAATGCCTGAGCTTAATGAGTGTGAAGTACGTAATAAGGTAGAAGACCTGTTTGAACGCCTTCCGGAGATCCTTAGAGTTCTCAAGACTGACATAGTGGCCGGCTATGAAGGAGACCCAGCCGCCAGGAGCCTTGACGAGATAGTGATCACATATCCTGCTTTCAGGGCCATTGCAATATACAGAGTTGCGCATGAAATGTATAATGCGGATATTCCGCTGATCCCGAGGATCATGACAGAATATGCTCACAAGATCACAGGAATAGACATTCACCCGGGAGCAACGATCGGGCCGTACTTCTTCATAGACCACGGCACCGGCGTAGTAATTGGTGAGACGACTACTATCGGCGAACATGTTAAGCTGTATCAGAATGTAACACTGGGCGCCAAGAGCTTCGACCTTGCTGAGGACGGAACACCGATCAAGGGAATAAAGCGTCACCCGGACATTGGAAACAGAGTTGTTGTTTATGCAGGTGCAACCATTCTCGGCGGAGATACAGTCATAGGAGATGATTGTGTTGTAGGAGGTAACATATGGTTGACCCATTCTCTGGAAGCAGGTGAAGTTATCATTAACAGAGCACCGGAGACCTTCAGGTATCAGCCGGGAAAGAAGAACGAGATGACTGGGATTGCAATTTAAGGGGGCAAAACGTCGAATTCTGGCATTTCGGCACAAAAAAGAGCTACATGTAACGACTATTAAGGGGTAAAAATTGCTATAATATATAATTAGGCACAGCGATTAGTGCATTAGTACAGCTATGAGAAGTAATTGTGTGCTTGAAAATGTGCTGTGGCGATTTTGACCCCTTAATTGTTGGTTTTTGTAAGAGCATTTTGTGCCGATAGGGTCAGCTCACATGCTTTTATCCCTTAATCTGCGAACCATCAATTCGGGAATAAGTTTGTGCCCTGGCAGAAACACAAGATGAGGAGCGGGCCGAAGCAAAAGCCGAAAAATGTTAAAGTCATGAGGCTAAGGAAAAGGCTACAAGAGAACATGAAGAAAATACTATTCATTTGCCACGGCAATATCTGCATCGGACGCTGAAGCCCTGTAATTGCAAGGCTTCCGGAATTCCGATAATGATTTTACACCTTTTTTACACCTTTTGCACCAACGGAGAAGACTGTCTTAGCGGTATTTATCATGGAATATTGATTAGGAAAAAGATTGAGACTATTCAACCAATGGTTGGTGGACTTTTCTCTTAATGAAATGTATTGTTGTGATATCAAACACATTGTCAGGAGGAAAAGATAGTGGATCTGGTAAAAATAGGAAAATACATTGCAGAAAAGAGGAAGAATGTAGGCTATTCACAAGAACAACTTGGAGAAAAGCTAGGGATTTCGGGTAAGGCTGTTTCAAAATGGGAGTGCGGCAAATCAATGCCCGATGTTTCCAAATTCAATGAAATCTCCGAGTTGCTTGGAATCAGCATAAATGAACTAATTGCAGGTAAGGATCTTTCCGATGATAAGGTTGTTACTCAGTCGGAAAGAAACATAACTTCTGTTATTGAGAATTATGTCAGAAGGATTCGTAGCTCCAAAGCAATAATCATTACGTTAATCCTTATTATTGTTGCATTGACAGGATATCTGCTAACAGTTGCATACAGAAACGGAGACTTCATACAAAACTATATTGAAGGCTTTGACGAGAATTCTCCGGAGATGCAAATTGCCAAATTTGTAGATACAGATTTTGTTTTCAATAAATATGTTGTGCGCGATAAGGTAAGTAAAATAACGGTAGCAGAACACATTTATAAAAACGGCGAACTGTATAAAGAGGGCGACATTCCGGTGAGTCCGGATTTATATGGCATATCCAGCAATAAGGAACATAGCGGAATGGTCGGATTATCATGGGATCAAATGCATCATGAAATAACTACAGTCGTATCAGACGGTAAAAGAAGCACAAAATATTCCAGAGACATTTCTATAATTATTGGAGCGGACTTCTTCGAAAATGGAGCAGCGGTAGTAGGACCTGAAAACCTAAAAGAAAGGACTGAGATCAATATGGGCGAGCCGACTGCGGTTATGGCGATCTCATTTGACAAAGATGGTAAGTGCGCAGGATGTGGTACTCTCAGTTCATATATGCAGGATCCAATTAAATTCTTGAAAGATAATGATTGGACATTCATATACACTATACAGTTCGATTAACATGATTAATAGATATATGCTACAGCGAAAACTGTAGCATTTTTTGTAACGTTTTGTATTTTTCGCTGAGGACATTTGGGGAACTGTCTTTTTCAGATATTGGAGAACTATAAGGATGTGACATATAACATGAAGGATATTATTGAACAAGCTAATTTATAGAATGAGCGGGGCTCGTATGCCGTGACTGGGAGACTTTCTTAGCAGTAATATAATCAATATTGAACTATGCCATAGCTAACAATTAGCTGTGGCATTTTTGATAAGGGCATAATCGCTCTCAATATGATAAGAAAACTATAAAGGAAAGAATAAATATACCTATTGAGAATAAATCCACAATATTGCAAAATTCTCAATAGCATTGACAAAATTGCTAAACGTCGATATTATTCTCAATAGAAAGACTGGGAGGCATCAACGAATGATAAAAAGAGAGAAATATATATCAGAAATCCGTAGTTTCTATGATAGTGATTTAATAAAAATAATAACAGGAGTCAGGAGATGTGGAAAATCAATAATCATGGAACAGATTATTGATGAGCTTAAGGGCGTGTCTTCCAATATTGTTTATCTTGATTTTGATGACAGAGCAGTTACAGCACAGATCGAGACCTGGAAAGATATCGTAGAATATGTCAATAAAAACAGGAGAGAAGGCCTTTGCTATGTATTTCTGGATGAAGTTCAGGAAGTTGAGGATTGGGCAATTGCATGTAAGTCATTAAGAAGAGAAAACTGTTCCGTCTTTATAACGGGTTCAAATTCTAAACTTTTGTCAAAAGAGTTTACAAAAGAACTCTCGGGGCGGTATGTTTCATTTAGGATAAGACCGTTTATATACAAGGAATTATGTGAATATGCAAAAGAATTTAATACAGATGTTACGGTAACAGATTATCTTGTGTGGGGTGGATTCCCTAAGAGAATAGAGTTCTCGGATGTACAGGCTCAGAGAAGATATTTGAATGATCTTGACGAAACTATAGTATTAAATGACATAATTAACAGATACAAGATACGAAAAAGCGAAGAATTCAAGAAGCTTGCTAATTTTGTATTGATATCAAATGCTAGAATATATTCCGCAAAATCAATTGCGGATTACATGAAATCCCATGGAATAAAGTGCAGTACAAATACCGTTCAAAAGTGGATTGGTTATTTATGCGAAGCCTATGTAATTGATCAGGCTCCAAGATTCTCAACGAGAGCAAAGAAGGAACTTGAGCAGAGCAAGAAATTGTTCAATTGTGATGTCAGTCTGAACTCAATAAGATGCACCAGCGGAAGATATGACTTGACTCACAATATGGAGAATATTGTATATAATGAGTTGGTATACATGGGATACGAGGTTTCCGTGTATGATAATAACGGCAGAGAAATAGATTTTCTTGCAGAGAAAAATGGCAAAAAGTATTACGTGCAAGTTGCATATAGTATTGAAAATGAAAAAACCTACAATCGCGAATTTTCTGCATTTAATAATATCTCTCAACTAGATAAAAAAATAATAATAACAAACGATGAAATTGATTATTCAACAAGTAATGTACAGCATATTCAATTCAGGGAATTTCTAAAAATGAACGATTTGGATGGCTATATGACCGCAGAAGAAATTCATTCCAAAATAAAGAAAGGACACAATCAGGCGATGTCCGGCGATTGTGTCAAGGCAGAAGCTGCATTTAGTGAATTCAAGAAGAAACACTTCTGATGAAAAAATATTTCCATCATGATGGCAATGGCAAATAATACCGTATTGTGTAATATTTAGAAAGCCTGCCTATCAATAAAAGGGGAGAGAGCATATGGATCAAGATGCGCTTGCTAGAGTAATTAGTGCGCAAATAGTGATTCCTTTGGGAATCAGTATAGTGGGTATATTTGATGCAATATTTTTTTTAACCATTAGAGGAGATAAGGAAAGAACCAAGCGAATGTTATTGAAATCTGCATTTACAGTGTATCTGCTTGTCCTGATTTCATTTACAGTTCTTCCGATTCTCATTCCACCTATGCATACGGAAGAATTATCATACAATTTAAATCCATTGACTTTACTGTATGCGTTTAGCGATAGAGCAACGTTAATAGATATTTCAGGGAATGCGGTGCTGTTTATGCCGGTTGCTGTATTGGGATATTTATGCAGGTTTAATTGCTTTTCAAGTCTTAAGCACAGCGCGATAACCTCCTTGGTGGTGTCTGTGTTACTTGAAGCGGTCGAGGGGCTGGAAACTTATTTCGGATTTGCAGACTTTCCGGCAGTAGTAGATGTAAATGATGTGATCATGAATGTTATGGGCGGAATAGTCGGATATGTGATAATTAAAAACTATCAGACCGGGAGGATGAAATTGTGAATGTTCTAATGTTTGTGCTATTAACAATGTCCGTCTTGCTAACTCTTATTGGTGCTCGTGAGAATCGCAGAAGAATAATGGTCGGCGGAAGCTGGACCTATGCGATGTCTCTGCTTGCAGCTTTAGGCGATATATTAATTCGCTTGAGCAATGGTGATTCTTCTGGCGTGCTGGATATATATCCCAGCTTGCTGTGGGTATATCTTGCGGTGGCCTTTTTAATCGGGCTTGTTGTCTGGGTGAAGTTGGAAAAATAGCAAAGGAATTTAAAATGAAAAAATTATATACAATGCTAATGATACTTTTACCTATATTCGTGGGTTCGCTCGCTGCAGGAGAAGTAATCCGATATTTCTCAGGACAGGAAATAAATATGAACATATTCGTTTGCTTCGCAGCTGCTATTGTCGGAATGGCAACAGGCATCTCAAATATTATGAAGCTGCTAAAATAATAAAGACGGTTGATGTGGAGGTGTGCCATGAAACAGAGGATTGGTATTCTGTTGATGCTTACGCTATGTGTATTTCTTTGTGCGTGTGTTAATGATAATAAGGGCATGGAGTCATACGTAGGCAACACATACACGGGAATTTCGCCATGGAATGAACCTGTTTCCATAACGGTAAAAAAGTATGATGAAGAAAAAAATACAATTGACCTGAAATACAAAGAGAATATAGAGTCGGAACACAGTCTTTGCTTGAATTGGAGCGGAGCAATGATAGGAAACAATTCAGTTGCTCTGGCTTGCGCTGGTTCGAGAGAAGATGATTCTTGCGTCGTAGAATATAAGTACGAGTTCAGCATAGTATTTAAGGATCAGGCTATTCAGTTAACTTATCTGGATGGACAAAAGACAGAACTGGGAACTGAAGGCGGTGGCGTATTTCATCAGGTCAGTGAATTATCCGAAAAAGAGAAGACTGTTATACTTGAGCAGAACTAACCGGTAGCATCAAAGACCAGCGCACTTGCAACACACTTGCAACATTAAAATCAAAAAACCAGTAATTTCAAGCGTTTTCAGTTCTCAAAGCGTTAATTCAAACTACCAAAGAGAACTGAAGATTTGTTATTGCTAATTTGCAATAACAAGGAGGGAAAAATGAGAAATAGAGAGATTGTTTCAAGGACAATAAATAGTATTGCGTGTATTGTGGTAATTATTCTGTGCCGCAACTATGCTATAAATATGCTCAATATAAATTATGGCGATTTTCCGTTTGGTGATGGGAACTACCTTGTCTCTGCGACTATAATATATGCGTTGGGATTGTGTGCTTTTTTGCTTTTGTGTTATCATATCTCAAAGTTGCTTTTTCTTGAAAAAGAAGAGAAGTAAGCCATATATTCAGCGGCAGGAAAAGAAAGTTTTAGCTAGACGGCGAGAAAAGTCTATTAATTCATAGAAGAATATTCTTCTATCAAAGAATCAGAACAACCAGTGCAGAGCTATATTAAATTGTCTTGAACATAATGTTCAAGATCGTGATTGCAATAATTATCATATGAGGGAGATGATTCTCCCTCATTAATTTTTGAAAAAATTTAAAAAACCGCTTGCAAACATATGTTCGAATATGATATAGTATAAAACCTCAAAGAACAGATGTTCTTTTGAAAAGCTACAATTGAATACACATTCATCAGGTACGTTTGCTATGAGATGCGAAAGCTGAAGCATGCATGACGATGCGCCATGACCTCCAATTGGAGCGAGCGATAATGTCTCGTCTGAAAGACAGGTGGCACCTGCCAAGTGCGATGACACTCATAGGCTATAATGATACTCCCGTCCAGTCACAGCCCCATAGGAATATGGGATCAAGCAATGAGGGCGGCTTTGTGAGAACCACAAGGGGGTTAAATTCCCGTGAGGAGAGCTGCGCCAGCTTCCGCCTGAATGTTTCCCTTTTCCGGGTCGTCGTGGACAAATATGGACTGAAACTATTTATCGATTATACTTTTAGTTGATAAAATTTATATCGAGGATGCGGGAGCATCTATGTCATGTGACTGCATCCTCTTAGTTTTAGAAAATATGAAAAAGTTATTATTAAGCATATTTTTCTGGCTAAAGGATATTATCTTACATTGTTAGTATGTGACTAAACAGAGTGCTATATGTTCTAAGGTCGCATCGTGCATACTAACCGGGATAACTATACCTAGACATTCCAGAGAATAATAACTTACGGAAATAGGGGAACACATAGGAAGAAGTTCCTGATGAATGTGTATGCAGAACATTGTATCGGCGGAGAGGCTATCTGCCGATTTTTATTTTGTCGATGGTTTCGGTATGACAATATCACCGTCACTATCGACACTCACCGTCACTGCTTTTCTCTTCAGTTGGTAAACGCTAAGCACCTACGGGTGCTTTTTTATTTGCAGGAAGTGACGATGTTAAAGCAAAAATCCAAAAAGAAAGGAGGTGAATATCAATGGCAGAATTAAAAGTTTACAACGCAGAAAAGTTGTTCTATGAACCTATCGAAAGCACACCACAGGTCGTTACCGGACTGATACCGTCAGGACTGACAGTGATCGCCGGAACACAAAAGTGTGGCAAGAGTTGGATGATACTTGACTTATGTTTGAGCGTTTCCAAGGGCGAACCTTTTCTTGGAATACCGACTGAGCCGATAGATGTCTTGTATATGGCGCTCGAAGATACTCCTGAGAGGATCCAGAAAAGAATGTATAAACTTACAGATGATGTCTCTCCGAGATTAAGATTTGCAACTTCAAGCAAGACACTTAGTAACGGATTGATCGGTGAACTGAATGAATATATGCATCAGTTTCCGGAAACAAAGATGATCGTTATCGACACTTTTATGATGGTAAGACTGGGTGGCGGTGAAGGAACTTATGCGAACGATTATGCTGATGCATCTAAATTAAAGAAGTTTGCTGACGCATATAAAATCGCGATCATCCTTGTTCATCATGTTAGAAAAATGCGCGCTACCGATATTTTTGAAATGATATCCGGAACGAATGGAATCACCGGAGCAGCCGATACGAACATGGTTTTGGATCGTCCGAATCCTCATTCTAAAGACGCAGATCTTCACATGAAAGGTCGCGACATTGAAGTTCAAGTGTGGAAAATTCAATTTGAAAATTGCAAGTGGTCAATTGTTGAACGCAAAAATGAAGAACAACTTTTTCAAGAATCGATCCCGACTGATATCCATGCAGTGATTGATTTCATGTCTGACAAGCGGGAGTGGAAAGGAACTGCGACTGAGCTTGTCGGCGCTCTTGATGCTGAAGGTGTGCCGCCGAATCTGCTCTCGAAGCATCTAAGTCAGTATGATAAGAGAGCGCTGAAGCCGGCAGGAATATATTTCAAGAGCAAAAGAACAAACGGAAAACGAAGCATCACTCTACGCAAAAGTGACGATGAGTGCCGATAGTGACGATAATTTCGCTATAGCGAAAATCATTGCACAGCCCTAGCAAGCAGACCCTTTTGCCCCCAAAATGGGAAAAGGGAGCTTGTTAGGGCCAGCCCTAAGACCGTGGAGGATATGCGTTATACACGTATTCGATGATATGAAGCCCATCGGAGGATGAATTGGTCGACATCGGACTTTCGGAAAAATAAACCTGTAGCTAGCTAAGGGGTTTTTGGAAAAAACACCCCGAAAATCCCTTAAAAAAAGGAATGGAGGAATATATATGAAAAAGAAAAATGCGAATAAAAATACGACTGGTAGATGGATCTATATACGTCGGGAAAGGAGGTGTCCATGGAAGATGATAACTTAAGAAAACCTTGTGTTCCTTTATGGCATAAGTATTCACTCAGTATAACAGAAGCAGCGGAATACTATGGCATAGGAGAGAAGAAGTTAAGACAAATCGCAGCACTGAATACCGGTGCAGATTTCATACTTGAGATAGGTTCTCACATACGATTCAAAAGAGAACTTTTTGAAGAATACTTAAATATGGCAACAGCCGTATAAGAAATAAATAATGTTTGTATGCCGTGACGGAAAGACTGTCTTATGATACTATCTGTATTGTTAAGACAGTCTTCTTTCATTTGAAGAATAATCTGAAAGGAGATTGAATTATATGAGTGAGAAGAGGAGGGATAAGAGAGGACGCATTTTGCACAATGGTGAGATGCAGATGACGGACGGAAGATATCGCTTTAAGTATGTTGATTGTTTAGGCAAGGAAAGATTCCTATATAGTTGGAGATTAGACAAAAACGATCCTGTGCCAAGTGGCAAGAAGAAATGCCAATCATTGAGAGAAATGGAGAGACAGGTACAGGCAGATCTGTTCGACCATATTGTTAGCAATGGCGGAAATCTAACTGTGCTTGAGCTTGTAGAAAAATATGTGTCTACAAAAATCGGTGTCAGACCAAATACTGCAGCAGGATATAAAACTGTGATCAATTTTCTGAAAAAGGATCCATTCGGTGCCAGAAGAATTGATACAGTTAAGTTATCTGATGCTAAACTCTGGTTGATCAAATTACAACAGGTAGATAAGAAAAGTTATAGCTCGATTCATTCCATAAGAGGAGTTCTTAACCCTGCATTTAGAATGGCTGTTGATGATGATTTGATCAGAAAGAATCCGTTTGGTTTTGAGCTGGCGACTGTTGTTGTCAATGACAGTGTGACTAGGGATGCACTAACAAGAGACCAGGAGCGGAAGTTTCTGAAGTTTGTGCAGGAAGATAAGCACTTCTGCAGATATTATGAAGGCATATATATTCTGTTCAAAACCGGATTAAGAATCTCGGAATTCTGCGGACTAACTATCTCAGATATTGATTTCAAAAATCATTCTATCAGAGTGGAGCGACAGTTACAGAAGAGGGGCAGTTTTGGTTACTATATTGATGATACCAAAACGACTGCGGGAGAAAGAACTTTGCCAATGACACCTGACGTAGAGGAGTGTTTTCAGAAGATAATAGAAAACAGGAATCCTCCTAAGGCAGAGCCTATGGTAGATGGAGTTGTGGGCTTTCTCTATTTTGATAAAGATAGCAACATATGTTATTCACTTCACTGGGAACATTACTTTAGGCATATTGTTGATAAGTATAACAGCATCTACAAGGTGCAAATGCCTAGGGTGACACCTCATGTATGCAGACATACTTACTGCTCCAATATGGCGAAGTCCGGAATGAATCCAAAAGCATTGCAATATCTGATGGGCCATTCCGACATAGGGATCACTCTTAACACGTACGCGCATGTTAAGTATGAGGATGCTAAAGCAGAAGTGATCCGACTTAAAAAAGCGATATAAAACACCTCAAAAAAACCCGAGGTGTAAACCGAACAAATTTACACCTTATTTTACACCTTATTACTACCAAAATATGCCATATTATACCGGCATATGCCAAGTAAGCGAGTGCTGAAAAAGGCTGAAAAATCAAGGAAAGCACTGGAATTTGAACGATGAAAAAAGTATTATTCATTTGCCACGGCAATATATGTCGTTCGCCGATGGCGGAGTTCATATTTAAGAATATGGTTAATGAGCGCGGTCTCGAGGATGAATACTACATCGAGTCGGCAGCGGTCAGTCGGGAGGAGATCGGCAATGATATCTATCCCCCTGCCAAGGCGGAACTCAAATTGCACGGTGTTCCGTTCGAGCGCAGGCGTGCACGTCAGATGACGAGAGAAGACTATGATAGGTTCGATGTGATATTTGTGATGGACGAATCCAATATTCGTCGCATGAAGAGCATTATCGGAGCGGATGACGCACACAAGGTCAGAATGCTGCTTGAAGGAGGGATCGCAGATCCCTGGTACACAGGAGGTTTTGACAGGACCTATGAAGACATAGTCAGGGGCTGTGAGATCTTTTTGGCCGAGCAGGCAGCAGCGAGCGACCGGGATACAAATGCAGAGAGACCTGGAGCAAAGCACTGCGATCAGCTGCTGAGTACTGCTATAATAAGGAAGTCCGAGCAGCGAGACTATGAACGAATTCTGAAGATATATGAGCGTGCAAGACAGTTTATGCGTGAGCACGGCAACCCTAATCAGTGGAATACGAAGTGGCCGCCGGCAGAATTGGTTCAAGAGGACATTGAGGTAGGCCGCGGCTATGTATGCGAGATAGACGGCAGTGTCGAAGCAGCGTTTGTTTACATACAGGGCGTCGATGTGGACCCGACATACAGATACATAGAAGGCTCGTGGAAAGACGATTCGGAGTACGGAGCAGTACACAGGATCGCTTCTGCGGGTAATTACCGGGGGATAGGAGAATTCTGTATCAAATGGGCATTCGGGCAGTGCGGACATCTCAGGATGGATACTCACGGCGACAACGAAGTGATGCAGAATCTGCTGACCAAACTGGGATTTGAGCGACGCGGGATAATTTATGTCGTTGAGGACAATTACCCGAGGGTGGCTTTTGAGAAAGTATAGAATATCGCCGACTGGCGAGACTGGAGGAAATATCATGAATGACAACAACCTGATCGAACTGATGAGCAGCCGTTATTCGGTGCGCAAGTACAAGGATATTCCTGTTGAGCAGGAGAAGATCGACCTGATCCTGGAGGCTGCAAGAGTCGCTCCTACAGCAAGAAATTATCAGCCGCAGAAGATATATGTTCTGCAGAGTGAAGAAGCACTCAAGGCGATCGGCGGTGTATGCAGATGCACTTTCGATGCGAAGACTGTTTTCGTTATCGGCTTTGACAGGGAGAAAGTTGCAGTATCCAGACTGAGGGAAAACTATGATTATGGTGAGATCGATTCATCGATCGTTGCCACACAGATGGTGCTCGAGGCATGGAACCTGGGACTTGGCACATGCTATGTCGGAATGTTCAACGACGATGAGGTGAGAGAGGCACTCGGACTGCCTTCCAATATTGCCATTACTCTGATACTGCCTTGCGGATATCCTGCAGATGACAGTGTACCTCACGAAATGCATGAGGCATCAAGAGAACTTTCTGAAATGGTGGAATATCTGTAAAGAAGTGATGGTGGTATACCTGTGAACAAGATAAAAATAGTAACGGTCCAGAATAAAGTATTTGAAGACAAGTACGAGACGATCGAGCGCCTGGCTGAGTTAATAGGAGACGGTGCTGTCAGCGGAGCTGATATCATGGTGCTTCCCGAGATGTGGAACTGTCCGTACAAGACCCGCCTTTTCCCTGAATATGCGGAACCTGAGACGGGAGACAGCTGGCTCGTAATGTCGACACTTGCGCGCAAGAACAAAATTTATGTAGTTGGCGGATCCATTCCTGAAGTGGACGATGAAGGCCGGGTATATAATACCTGCTACGTGTTTGATCGAAATGGCGAACAAATCGGCAAACACAGGAAAGTACATCTCTTCGACGTCAACTTCGGCGAGAAGCCGTTCCATGAGTCGGATACTCTGACTGCAGGTGACGGTTTCAGGACGTTCGAAACAGAATGGGGCAAAATGGGCGTCAACATATGCTTTGACGTGAGATTCCCGGAGAGTATGCGTCTGCTTGCTCTGGATGGAGCGAAGATGGTTTTCCTGCCAGCTGCATTTCTGATGAATACCGGAGAGGCTCACTGGGACATGAATATCCGAATGAGAGCTGTCGAGAATCAGATATTTGTTGCGGCGGTCGCACCAATGCGAGACTCGGGCACGGGCTATAAAGTCTGGGCACATTCCATGATATCCGACCCTTGGGGCAATGTACTTGTGGATATGGGGACCGAAGAGGGATATACTATAACTGAAATTGATCTGGATGAGATCGACAGAATAAGATCCGAGCTCCCGCTAATGTGTGCAAGGCGCGAGGACATATATAAACTGGAAACGGAATAAGGGGGAAGACATGAAAGTTGGATTTTTAGGTGCAGGTGCAATGGGCGGCGCTATCCTCAGCGGAGCCATTGCTGCAGGAGTGTTCGACGCAAATGACGTATATGTTGCAGACTTCTCTGATGCTATCAAGGACAAGTACAGAGAGATGGGATGCAATATCTGTGAGAATAATACAGAACTCGGACAGGCGGATATCGTGGTTCTTGCTGTAAAGCCACAATACGCACCGGGTGCGCTGGCATCAGTAGAGGATGCTCTTGACGGCAAGGGTGTTATCTCCATCATGGCAGGACTGAAGAGAGATGCAGTCCGCGACATGCTCAAGGGCGACATCAGACTTCTGAGAGTAATGCCTAATACACCGGCACTGGTTGGATGCGGGGCTTTCGCACTGTGTTCAGATACAGATCTCACAGACGAAGAGAAGGCGTTCGCAGAGAAACTCTTTGGTGCACTTGGCATCTATGAGTGGATGAGCGAGTCGCTGATCGATGTTGCAACAGGTCTGTCCGGAGCGGGTCCTGCTTATGTATACATGTTCATCGAGGCACTGTCAGACGGTGGTGTGATGGAAGGACTCCCAAGAGCTACAGCTACCAAGCTGGCGGCACAGACTGTAATGGGTGCTGCCAAAATGGTCCTCGAGACAGGCGTTCATCCTGACGAGCTCAAGGACAGAGTATGCTCACCTGGCGGAAACACGATCGTAGGTGTTGCGACACTTGAGGAAAAGGGCTTCAGAGGAGCATGCATCGAGACTGTTCACAGAGCAACTGTAAGAGCAAGAGAACTTGGCGAGAAAAAATAGGCACACATGCTCGACTGGTGTATTACAAATTGACGAAGAGCAAATAATAAAATATAATTACATACGTAAGTAAACTGTTCCTTAGGAGGAACAGAGAATTCATAAGAAAGACTATTTGAGAGGTGAACTATGGGACTTTTTGATAAGATCAAAGAAGCTGCAACTGATAAGGATGCAAAGATCAGCCTGGGAGAAAGCGCTGCAAAGAAAGAGGCAGAGGCTAAGGAAGCAGAAGTAGAAGCTAAGATGGCTGAGAAGCTGGATGCCGCTGTAGAGGCTGCAAAGGCTGAGAAGCTGGCTGCAGAGGAAAAGGCTGCCGCTGAGAAGGCTGCTGCAGAAAAGGCTGCCGCTGAGAAGAAAGCTGCTGACAGCAAGTACATCCTCGATGTAGACGGCAAGTGGGGCGAGAAGACTATCACTACTACACAGCACATCCTTGGAATCAAGGAAGACGGTATCTGCGGTCAGGAAACTATCAAGGCTATCCAGAAGAAAGTCGGCGCTAAGGTTGACGGAGACTGGGGAACAGAGACTTCCAAGGCTATGCAGAAATTCCTCGGCGTTGAGGTTGACGGTGTTGCAGGAAAAGACACATTCGCAGCATGGCAGAAGTGGTGCAACAAGCAGCTGTAATAACCGCTGAATGCACTGCAAGACAGTAAAACATTGAATTAAAAAAGGTGCAAGAGTAAACACTCGCGCACCTTCTTTATTAACTGAAAGAAGCTATAGCTACAACTATATATCAGGGAGCAACATGAACATAAATGTAAAAATAGCTGCTGAACTTGGGATAAGAGAATCTCAGGTCGCAGCAACAGTACAACTTATTGATGAAGGTAATACTATCCCGTTCATCGCCCGTTATCGTAAAGAGGTGACAGGCTCACTGGACGACGAAGTGCTGCGTAGTCTTGACGAAAGACTCAAATATCTGCGCAACCTCGAGGAGCGTAAGGAAACGGTGATCGCTTCCATAGAGGAGCAGGGCAAAATGACTGACGAGCTGCGCAGATCCATTGACGCTGCGGAGACACTTGTCACACTTGAAGACATATACAGACCATACAAGCCTAAGAGAAAGACCCGTGCAACTATTGCCAGAGCAAAGGGTCTCGAGCCTCTGGCAGAGATCATAAAGGCACAGCAGATAAAGACATCTCTTGAGGAGGAAGCTGAGAGATTCGTACATATCGATGCAGAAAAACCTGAACTCGAGGTGAAGGATGCTGCATCTGCGATCGCAGGTGCCTGCGATATTATCGCCGAGGAAATATCGGACTCAGCAGATTACAGAGCTGCGATCCGCCGCAGGACATTCGAAGGCGGAATGCTTGTTTCGGCAGTCAGAGATGAGGATGCTGACGAGAAGAAGACGTACGAGTCATATTATGATTATTCAGAACCGGTCAGAAAGATGCCGGGCCACAGGATCCTTGCAGTCAACAGAGGAGAGAAAGAAAAGATACTCAGCGTGAGCATTGAGCCGCCTGTGGACGAGATCACTGAATATCTGCAGGGACAGGTGATCACAAGGAAAAACCCGATCACCGGTGAGGTACTGCGTGCGACGATCGATGATGCATACAAGAGACTTATCAGACCGTCGATCGAGAACGAGATACGTGCCGAGCTGACGGAGAAGGCGGAAGATGGAGCCATCAAGGTGTTCGGAGAGAATCTGGGACAGCTACTTATGCAGCCTCCTATCGCAGGAAAGACAGTTCTCGGATGGGACCCGGCATTCCGTACAGGATGCAAGCTTGCGGTCGTTGATCCTACCGGCAAGGTGCTTGATACAACAGTCATCTATCCTACACCGCCGCAGAACAGAGTTGAGGAGTCCGTTTCAGTAGTGCTGAAGCTTATCAGGAAATATGGCATAGACCTGATCTCGCTCGGCAACGGAACTGCAAGTCGCGAATCCGAGAAGATCATCAGTGACATGATAAAAGCAAACGGCCTCAAGGTGCAGTACATCATCGTAAACGAAGCCGGCGCATCCGTCTACTCGGCGAGCAAGCTGGCTACGGAAGAGTTTCCTAACTTTGACGTCGGACAGAGGTCGGCAACATCGATGGCCAGACGTCTCCAGGATCCGCTTTCCGAGCTCGTCAAGATCGATCCGAAGTCGGTCGGTGTCGGACAGTACCAGCATGACATGAATCAGAAGAAGCTGGAGGGATCTCTTGCAGCTGTTGTTGAAGACTGCGTAAATGCAGTAGGCGTTGATTTGAATACAGCTTCGGCATCCCTGCTCCAGTATGTATCCGGCATCAGCAAGACACTAGCCAATAACATAGTGGAATATCGCGAGAGCAATGGAATGTTCCTGAGCAGAAAGGAGCTGCTTAAGGTCGCAAAGCTTGGCCCGAAGGCATTCGAGCAGTGTGCGGGATTCCTCAGAATAAGAGGAGGCAAGGAGCCGCTGGATGCTACAGCTGTTCATCCTGAATCCTACGGCGTTGTAAAACAGCTTTTCGAGATGCTGGGATTCGATTCCGGTGAGCTTGCGAAAAAGCTTGCAGGCGGTGGCATGGCAGGTGTTGCCAAGAGCATTGCAAGCTATAAGGACATGGCAGCAAAGCTTGGTGTCGGCGAGCCTACTCTTCGTGACATAGTTAAGGAGCTTGAGAAACCGGGCAGAGATCCTCGTGATGAGATGCCTGCACCGATACTGAAGTCTGATGTTCTGGAGATGGAGGACCTGACAGAGGGAATGATACTCAAGGGAACAGTTCGTAATGTTATAGATTTCGGTGCTTTCGTGGATATCGGAGTTCATCAGGACGGACTGGTTCATATTTCACAGATGGCAGATCGCTATATTAAGCATCCGCTGGAAGTGGTCGCTGTAGGTGACATCGTGGAAGTCAAGGTGCTTTCTGTTGATCTGAAAAAGCAGAGAATAGCACTGACGATGAAAATATAATTGAAAAAAATAATTTGTATTTTTGATGTTTTCCTAATGCAAAATATTTTCAGAGTGTTATAATATACAAATTGAAAAAAGTTAATAATTATATATGTTCAAGGAGGAAAAATGGATAATTATCTTGCACTTTTCACCCTCCTCGGATCTATTCTTGCCCTGTGCTTTGCACTGATGCAGGCAAAGAAAGTTCTGAAGTTCAACGAGGGAAATGAAAAAATGATCAAGATCTCCGGCAACATCAGAGAAGGCGCTATGGCTTATCTGACTCGCCAGTACAAGATACTGATCGTATTCTTCGTAGGCATGTTTGTCATTCTGTCGATCATGGCATTCTTCAAACTGCTTACACCATTCGTACCATTCGCATTTATCACAGGTGGTTTCTTCTCGGGTCTGTCCGGATTCGTAGGAATGAACATCGCTACTCGCGCTAATGCAAGAACTGCTAACGCTTGTCAGGAAGGCCTGAACAGGGGACTCAGAGTTGCATTCTCCGCAGGAAGCGTTATGGGATTCACTGTAGTTGGTCTCGGACTTCTCGATATCTCCATCTGGTATCTGCTGCTGAAGATGGTATTCCATCTGAATCTGTCAGACCTGACTACAACAATGCTGACATTCGGAATGGGCGCTTCTTCAATGGCACTCTTTGCCCGTGTAGGTGGCGGTATCTACACTAAGGCTGCTGACGTTGGTGCTGACCTCGTTGGTAAGGTTGAGGCAGGAATCCCTGAGGACGACCCGCGTAACCCTGCAGTTATCGCAGATAACGTAGGAGACAACGTTGGTGACGTTGCAGGAATGGGCGCTGACCTTTATGAGTCATATGTAGGATCAATTCTTTCCTCCTGCGCACTCGGTGTAATCGCATTCGAGAATTCTGCACAGCTTCAGGTTTCCGCAGTAGCTATTCCTATGGCAATGGCAGCTATCGGCGTTGTTGCTTCCATCATCTGCACATTCCTGGTTAAGACAGGAGAGAGCATCGATCAGGCTACACTGCTCAAGGCTCTGAGAAGAGGAACCAACACAAGTGCTATTTCCATCGCAGTAATTGCATTCCCACTCGTATACTTTGTGTTCGGAATGGAATTCATCGGACTGTACTTTGCAATTATCGCAGGACTTGTTGCCGGTGTACTGATCGGATTCTTCACTGAGTACTTCACATCAGATACATACAAGCCGACACAGAAGCTTGCAAGCCAGTCTGAGACAGGTGCTGCTACTATCATCATCGGTGGTGTTTCCCTTGGAATGATTTCCGTTGCTGCACCTATCGTTATCATTGCTATCTGCGTAATGCTCGCTTACGGACTTGCAGGTGGATTCGGTAATGGCGCTCTCGGACTCTACGGTATCGCACTTGCTGCTGTAGGCATGCTTTCAACACTTGGTATCACACTCGCAACTGACGCTTATGGTCCTATCGCTGACAATGCCGGCGGTATCGCTGAGATGGCTGGTCTTGATCCTGAAGTAAGACGTCGTACCGACGCTCTTGACTCACTCGGCAACACAACTGCTGCAACAGGTAAGGGGTTTGCTATCGGTTCCGCAGCTCTGACTGCACTGGCTCTGATCGCTTCATACGTATCAAAGGTTCAGCAGATCGGCGGAGACAGCATCAAGCTTGACATGAGCGTAATGAACCCTGCAGTTCTCGTTGGTATCTTCATCGGTGCCAGCCTGCCGTTCATCTTCGCTGCAATGACCATGGATTCTGTAGGCAAGGCTGCACAGAGCATCGTAGTTGAAGTACGTCGTCAGTTCCACGAGATCGCAGGTCTCATGGAAGGAAAGACTGATCCTGACTACACGAAGTGCGTAGACCTCTGCACAAAGGCATCACTCCACGAGATGATCGCTCCTACAGTTCTGGCTATCGTTACTCCTATCGTTGTTGGACTTGTACTCGGATACAACGGAGTAATCGGTCTGCTTGCAGGTGCAACTGCAACAGGATTCCTCCTGGCTATCTTCATGGCTAACTCCGGTGGAGCATGGGACAATGCCAAGAAGTATATCGAGGCAGGACACTTTGGTGGCAAGGGCAGCGACGCTCACAAGGCCGGCGTTGTCGGAGACACTGTTGGTGACCCGTTCAAGGATACATCCGGTCCATCCATCAACATCCTTATCAAGCTTCTGAGCATGGTATCGATCGTATTTGCAGGTCTGGTTGTAACATTCCATATCTTCTAATCATAAAAAGATGTATAATGGGGATGCGGTTATTCCGCATCCCTTTTTCTTTTGTAAAGGTTCAAGACAGACATGAAAAAACCAAAGCTCACGAAGGTAATGACTCTTCATTACATCAAATTGATATACAGATCTCTGCTGTTCCGTTGGGAGTTCACTTTGTGGAAATATCCGGAACGTTTTTCAGAGAACACCAATCAATACATGAGCTGTAGTAACTGTACTGAGAAACTGTGCGTACATAAGAAGCAGCTGATGTCACTCAGGCAGCAGCTTGAGCTCTATGCTGAGGATAGAGTCACACAGATACTCACAGGCATCAGAGGCAAGACGAGGAAGAGATAAACCTTAAGAAGCGTAAGACGCAGGTCATTACAGATAAGGAGATAACTATGGAATACTTTACACCTACACATGTATATTTCGGAAAGGGCGTAGAAGATCAAGTCGGAGAAGTGCTCAAGGCAAACGGGGCAGGCAAGGTGCTCGTGCATTTCGGCACCGGTTCCGTTAAGAAGAGCGGACTTCTCGACAGAGTTGAGGCAAAGCTGGAAGAGGCAGGCATCGCCTATGTTGAGCTTGGCGGTGTTGTTCCTAACCCGAGAGTTTCACTTGTACGCAAGGGCATCGAACTTGTTAATGCAGAGGGCATCGACTACATCCTTGCAGTCGGCGGCGGATCTGTTCTGGACAGTGCCAAGGCAATAGGATACGGTGCTTACGGTGGTGGAGACGTATGGGATTTCTACTGCGGGAAGAGAAAAGTTGAGGGAACAGTTCCTGTCGGAGTTGTTCTTACTCTGTCGGCTACAGGATCGGAGATGAGTGATTCTTCTGTTATCACTAACGATGAGACTGATCCGGTCTTCAAGAGAGGTGTTAATACAGATCATGGCCGCGTAAGCTTTGCGCTGCTCGACCCTGAACTCACATATTCAGTAAGCAGATATCAGACTGCATGCGGTTCGACTGATATCATGATGCATACACTCGAGAGATATTTCCATGAGGGATATGCGCTTGATTTCACAGATGAGCTTTCGTTCACTTTGCTCAAGACTGTCATCAAATATGCACCGATCGCGATCGCCGATCCGGAGAACTATGATGCAAGAGCCAACCTTATGTGGGCGGGATCGCTGTCACACAACGGATTGATGGCAGCCTGCAACAATACCAAGGGTGACTGGGCGTGCCATCAGATAGAGCATGAGCTGTCTGCTGAGTATGATGTGGCACACGGTGCAGGCCTTGCGGCTATCTGGGCAAGCTGGGCAAGATATGTTCTCGCGGTCGATCCTTCAAGATTTGTTAAACTGGGCGAAGGAGTATGGGGCGAATCAGATCCTGAGAAAGCTATCGAAAAATTTGAGGAATTCTTCGCATCCATTGGGATGCCGACAGATATTCAGGGTCTTGGACTTGATTTCGACGATGCAGCCTGCAGAAAAGCAGCTCTCGGCGTAACATTCCAGGATGCAAGAACGATCGGCAACTTCAAGGTGCTCAATACAGAAGATATCTACAGCATCTACAAGGCAGCATCACACCTGTAGGCGCTATTCAAAATAAGATCACACAGAAAAAGTTCACAGGCAGTTTCCTGTGAACTTTTTTATGCATGAGTCATTATTCACATCGCTAGTCGATCTCCATTACCTGCCTGAATACCTCGCCGATCGAGTCGTGGATGACGAGGTCGGCATTTTTGTCGGCCGGTGTGGAAGTTTTATTGATAAGTACCAGATGCTTGCCGCGGAAATATCTGATAAGTCCTGCTGCAGGATATACGATCAGCGTCGTTCCACCAATGATGAGTGTGTCAGCTTTTTCGATAGCATTGACAGCCCCGTTGACAACGTCATCATCAAGCATTTCCTCATAGAGGACAACATCAGGCTTGACACGTCCGCCGCATGCGGAACACTTGGGCACACCGTCTGAATCGATAACATAATTCATGTCATAGAAGGCGCCGCAGTTCTCGCAGTAATTGCGGAGGACCGAGCCGTGGAGCTCGTATACGGTCTCGCTGCCGGCTTTCTGATGCAGACCGTCGATGTTCTGTGTGACGATCGCTTTGAGCTTGCCCTGCTTCTCCAGCTCTGCAAGAGCTTTATGGCAGCAGTTCGGCTCGACATCAGGATAGAGCAGTTTATCCTTGTAGAATTCAAAGAAGTCGGAAGGGTGCTGAGCATAGAAAGTGTGTGAGATCATCTCTTCCGGGGAGACTTCGCGACCCAGATCCTGATTGTAGATGCCGTCGGCACTTCTGAAATCAGGAATGCCGCTTTCGGTCGAAACGCCGGCCCCGCCGAAGAAAACTATATTGCTGCTTTCCTCGATTATTTTTTTCAACTGCTTGATTTTATCGTCCATGTTTTCACCTCATTATTCGAGTCATGTGTCGCTTTTTCTGAATAAAATAATATCACAAAAATGACTGCATATGCGTTATACTTACCATGTATGAAAGGATTTGATCATGATTATTTTTGACTTAGACGGAACACTCTGGGATGCAGGCAAGGCACTGGCGGAATCCTGGGGAGCCGAGATCGCAAGACAGCTCGGCAAAGAAACAAATTTCACAGTAGATGAGATCCACTCTGTACTGGGACAGACAATGGACCAGATAGCGCTGAAACTCCTGCCGGACGCCACCCCTGAGGAGAGGGAGAGAGTTTTCAAATGCTGCATGGGCAAGGAAACGGAATATCTGCGCGAACACGGCGGTGAGCTTTTCGAGAGAGAAGTGGAGACGTTGGATCAGCTCAAGGCTGCCGGATACAAGATGGCGATCGTCAGCAACTGCCAGACCGGATACGTTCAGACTTTCATCGACTCGATGAACATGCATGAGTATTTCTGTGACATTGAGGAATGGGGCCATACCGGATTGTCCAAGGGTGAGAACATCAGGCTGGTAATGGAGAGGAACAACGAGCCGCACTCGGTATATGTCGGAGACATCCAGAAGGACTGTGACTCAGCGACCGAAGCCGGCATCCCGTGCATTTGGGCAAAATACGGATTCGGAACGATGGATCATGCAGATGCTGAAATAGACCATTTCTACGAGCTGCCTGAAGCACTTGAGAAACTGGGATTCTAGGACCCGTGATCGGTGCGGCACACCTGCACATAGAATAATAATTATCAGAAGGAGACGAATATGAAACTCAACAACAAGCGAACCGTACTGGTCGGACTTGCATTCCTGTCGATCTGCGCATTCTGGCAGATGTATGACAATGTAGTACCGCTTATCCTGACCAAAACCTTCCACCTGAATGAGACTTTCTCGGGTGCGATCATGGCTGCAGACAATGTTCTTGCGCTCTTCCTGCTCCCGTTCTTCGGAAGCCTCTCGGACAGGACCAAGACACGTTACGGCAAGAGAATGCCGTATATCGTCATCGGTACCGTTGCGGCTGTGATCATGCTGCTGATCCTGCCGGGACTCGACAATGGCTATTATGCAGCACCTTCGACCGGCAAGCTGGTAGGCTTTGTAGTAATACTCGGACTGCTGCTCGTGGCAATGGGCACTTACAGATCACCTGCAGTTGCACTGATGCCGGATGTAACACCAAAGCCACTCCGTTCCAAAGCGAACGCCATCATCAATCTGATGGGCGCTGTCGGCGGTATTCTTTATCTTGCAGTTGCAGCTGTCATGTATCCTAACTCCAAGGTACAGGGACTTGACCACGTCAACTACAGACCGCTTTTCCTTGTGATCGCAGGCATTATGGTCGTTTCGATCGTTCTGCTTATTTTCACGATCAATGAGCCAAAACTGACAGATGAAAATCAGGCTCTCGAGGCAGAGCATCCTGAATGGAACCTCGCAGAAGATGACGGAAGCGGCCATGAAGTGCTTCCTGCTCCTGTAAAGAAGAGCCTTGGATTCCTGCTGGCATCGATCGCACTCTGGTACATCGGATACAATGGCGTTACGACATGGTTCACCACTTATGTTGATCAGGTAATGGGTCAGGGACTCGGCGGAGCATCGACCTGCCTTCTAATAGCAACAGCGGGCGCGATCATTTCGTATATTCCGATCGGCGTCATTGCAGAGAAGATCGGCCGCAAGAAGACTATCATGATAGGATGCGTAATGCTGGCAGCATGCTTCCTGGCAGGTTTCTTCCTGACAACAGCATTCAAGAGCATCAACGTTATAATGTTCATTGTCTTTGCACTTGTCGGCTTCGCATGGGCAGCTATCAATGTAAACTCGCTTCCTATGGTCGTTGAGATGTGCAGAGGTTCGGATATCGGAAAATTTACAGGTTATTACTACACTGCTTCAATGGCAGCACAGGTACTGACACCTGTTCTCGCAGGAACACTGATGAGAAATATCAGCTACAAAGTACTCTTCCCATATGCCGCATTCTTCGTTGCATGCAGCTTCGTGACCATGATGTTCGTAATGCACGGAGATGCAGCACCTGAGGCAAGAAAGGGACTTGAAGCATTCGAGGACATGGATGACTAAGAAAGAATTAAGAGGATTATATGCACACAGAGGTCTGCACGACAAACCTGTCATTCCGGAAAACTCTGTTCCCGCTTTCAGGAGGGCGGTGGAGCACGGATTCGGATCTGAGTTTGACGTGCACATGATCGCAGACGGCTCGCTCGTGGTATTTCATGATGCAGAGCTGGAGCGTGAGACCGGTGTTGTCGGAAAGATCCGGGATTATACACTTCCGGAGCTGAAGAAACTCAGACTGGAGGGAACTGACGAACAGATTCCGACGCTCGATGAAGTCCTTGCGGTCTACGATGGAAAGCTCGGAGCAGACGGGAGACCGCTGCAGCTACTCGTAGAACTCAAGGTAGACGGCAGTAATCAAAAGAAACTGGTTGAAGCGGTCACTAAGAGACTTGACCGCTTCAACGGAGAATATGTGCTCGAGAGCTTTGACCCGAGAGCCGTTCACGAACTGAAAAAACAGAGGCCGGAACTCACCAGAGGTCAGCTTATACAGAACTTTGTTACACATGATCTGACAATGCCTAAGATACAGAGCGCGTTCCTGACGGCGATGCCGTATGACGTGATAACCAGGCCGGACTTCATAGCGTTCCGTTTTGCAGACAAGGAAATGCCTTGTCTGAGGCGAGTGCTCAGGAGAAAAGGTGTATCCAAAGCAGTCTGGACAGTGCGCACACCAAGAGCGATGGCTGTGGCGCAGAAGATGGGCTGCTCGGTAATATTTGAAAAGTTCATACCTGAACAGAAATAGCGGTATTGTGTACCGTCAGGGGGTAAATCATGACAGAAAAACAGATGTCCAAGATCATCAGAAGAGACAGACAGAGAAGAAGGGCCCAGGGTATCGGAGCAGGATTCGGAGTGATAACATCACTTGCTGTACTCAGCCTGATTTTCCCTGAATCAAGAAAAGAGATCGTTAAGAAGCTGGAAAAGAAATAATGGCAGGTCCCGGAAGAATGGGCGGTCCTGTTCACTTCCTTACCGAGGAAGAGAAGCAGAGCATGCCTAAAGTAACTAAAGAATTACTGACAAGGATAGTGTCTTACCTCAAGCCATACTGGGTGCAGTTTATTTTCGTGTTTATAACGATACTGCTCTCGGCTACTGTAGGACTGCTTCCGTCGATCATTACAGGAAAGATCGTCGATGAGGCGCTGGTCGGCAAGAACATGGAACTGCTGATCAAGCTTCTTCTGGCGGCATTTGGTGCGCTCACAGTCAGCCAGCTGGTAGGTGTGATCGAGAATTACATCAACGCATGGATAGCGCAGCGCATCATATTTGACATGCGCAATCAGATGTATCACCATCTGCAGTACATGCCGCATTCATTCTTCACAACAGAGAAGCAGGGCGATATCATCACCCGCATGAATACAGATATCAGCGGAGTAAGCTCAGTTATCAGCGGCACTCTCTCCAATATCGTGAGCAACATAGCAACGATCGTAACTACGATGATAGCGCTGTTCACGATGAGCTGGCAGCTGGCACTCGTTGGCATTGTGGTCATCCCGCTCCTCGTCATTCCGACCAGAACAGCCGGAAAGACTCGCTGGAAGTACCTCAACGAGAGTCAGGCAAAGTCTGATGAACTCAACCAGAAGATCGACGAGACACTTTCTGTCAGCGGATCAATGCTGGTAAAGATATTCACACGCGAGAAGAAGGAATACGATGATTTCGTAAAAGTTAATAAAGAGGTCACTGACCTCAATCTCAAAGAGCAGCGTTCAGGTCAGGTATTCAGAGTTGTAATGGGAATGTTCACACAGCTTGGACCGCTTCTGATCTATTTTGCCGGCGGATATTTCATCATCAGGAATATCGATCAGACACTTACGGTCGGAACCATTACGGCAACAGTTGCACTTATCAACAGACTGTATCGACCTGTCGAATCGCTGATGAATGTTTCGGTAGACTTCACGCGTTCACTCGCACTCTTTACACGTATCTTCGACTATTTTGATCGCAGGAACACGATCGTTTCGCCGGAGAACGGCATGAAGCCGGACGTTGATAACAAGCCTATCAGATATGACCACGTTGCATTCAGTTATAACGAGGAAAATCCTATCCTTACTGATGTCAGCTTCGAAGTGCCCGGCGGCAGGATGTTCGCTATCGTAGGTCCTTCGGGATCGGGCAAATCCACAGTCGTCAACCTTATTCCAAGGCTCTATGATGTCAACGCAGGAAGCGTAACGGTTGCAGGCGTCGACGTTCGCGATTTTGATCTGGAATATCTGCGTCAGTGCGTCGGTGTCGTAACGCAGGAGACATATCTCTTCAACGGGACCATACTCGACAACCTGAAGTATGCCAATGAAAATGCGACGATGGAGGATATCGAGGCAGCCTGCAGGATAGCCAACATATATGATTTCATTCAGAATCAGCCGGACGGCTTCAATACCGCAGTCGGAAACAGAGGACTCAAGCTTTCAGGTGGCGAGAAGCAGAGACTGTCGCTGGCAAGAGTTATCCTCAAGGACCCTAAGATACTCATTCTCGACGAAGCTACATCGGCTCTTGACTCCATATCCGAGAATTCTATCCAGGATGCGCTGGAACAGATGATGCAGGGCAGAACATCGCTGGTCATCGCACACAGGCTGTCCACTATTCTTAAGGCGGACCAGATACTGGTAGTCAAGGACGGCATTATCGCAGAGCAGGGAACACACGAAGAACTTCTCGACCTCGGCGGTACTTACAAGGAACTGTATGAGACTCAGTTCAGACAGGCGATCGACTATGAGTCGGGCAGAGATGAAGAGGCGTCGATCAACGTCGAGGCACTTTCGACCGAGTACAGAGCTGAGATCATTACAAAGGCGGATATTGCACCGGTTTACAGGTTGGCTAAATCCAATATCAGGTATTACGATACTATTAAATCAGTCCCTACGGTTGAGAGCCTTACCGAGATCATCTCGGAAGTCCCTGAGGGCGCCGGAGAGAATGCCAAGAATTTTATCGGATTCTACAATAAGGATGATGTACTGATCGCAGTCATGGATCTCATCACGGGATATCCTGAGAGCAATGATGCCTTCATCGGCTGGTTCATGGTGGACGGTGAGATGCAGGGACGCGGCATAGGCTCCGGAATATTTGCGGATGTCCGTGCTGCCATGAAAGCGGAAGGCTATGATTACCTCTCGCTTGGCTGCATCAGGGAAAATAAAGAGGCCTTGAGGTTCTGGGAGAGCCAGGGCTTCAAACCGACCGGCGAAGAAAAGACGGAAGAGAACTACACTGTAATTACACTTGCAAGAGCAATTTAGGAGATAAAATGTTGGGCAGAAAGTTCTGGATATCAATGCTAATATTCGGCCTTATGGGCCAGATCGCATGGGTCGTGGAGAACATGTACTTCAATGTGTTCATCTACAAAATGTTCCATGCGAGTGCTGCGGACATCTCGTTCATGGTAATGGCTTCAGCGGTCACTGCGGCGGTAACGACCATTATCATGGGAGCTGTATCCGATAAGGTCGGAAAGCGCAAAGCCTTCATGAGCGTCGGCTACGTTATATGGGGCATCAGCATTATCAGTTTTGCATACATCAGGAGCGTAATGATGACCATTGTCATGGACTGTGTGATGACATATTTCGGCTCTACTGCAAATGATGCGGCATATAATGCATGGCTGACAGACCGTGGTGACGAGACCAACAGAGGCAGGATAGAGGGTGTCAACTCCATGATGCCTCTTGTTGCGATACTTATCGTATTCGGCGGATTCATGAGCTTTGACCTTGATACACATCAGGCCTGGACAACTATCTACTACATCATCGGTATCGGGACGACTCTTATCGGAGTGCTCGGCTGGTTCATCATCGAGGACGCGCCGGATCTGAAGAAAGCTGAAGCGGGATTCGCAGAAACACTCGTATACAGCTTCAGACCTTCGGTGGCTCGCGAGAACACAAGGCTGTATCTGGGCCTGATGAATTTTGCGATATTCGGCATTTCGATACAGATATTCATGCCTTATCTGATCATCTATTATGAGCAGACACTTAAGATGGACAATTACGTTCTGATCATGGCACCGGCAATACTGATCGCGGCGGTCATCACTGTCTTCTACGGCAGGCTGTATGACAGCAGAGGTTTCATGGCAAGTATTATTCCATGCGGCGGCATGCTGCTCGCGGGATATGCGATCCTGTTCTTTACGAACACTACGATCCCTGTATTCATCGGTTCTCTGCTGATGATGGCGGGATATCTGACAGGGATGTCTATATTCGGAGCGCTGATAAGAGACAATATCCCGGAAAAGCGGGCAGGACAGTTCCAGGGCGTTCGCATCATAGGACAGGTATTCGTGCCGGGGCTTATCGGTCCTGCGATCGGAGCTGCAGTCCTGAAGAATGCAGAACTTATTACCAACAATGACGGAACGACATCGTTCCTTCCTAATACGAACATCTGGGCGGCAGCATTCGCAGTAGTTGTTATCCTGCTGATATCGCTGCCTCTGACAATGAAGAAGAGATAATGATATTCAGAAAAGCAACGACGGAAGACATAGACGCAATAGTGACCATCTATGATCACATTCATGATGCTGGAGAAAGCATTCTTCTGATACATAAAGTACAAGAAAATACATGTTAATATATTGACAGAAAAATATCACAAGCTATAATTGTGATAGTTAGAAAAATAACAGATGTTGGATCTAACGTTAACCGGTTATAGCTTGAATACTAAATCATGGAACACGATGCATGCTTACGGGTTTGGATGTTGTGTTATTTGTGATTTATCGGAACTCGGGAAAAACGGGTTCCTTTTTTTATAGGTCAGGGAAAATGTACACACTGGGAATTGATATCGGATCAACTACATCAAAATGCGCACTGATGAAAGATGGCAAGGAGATAGTTGCCACTTCTCTTAGGGTAGGCGGAATGGGTACAGACGGCCCTGAGGCAGCAATCACAGATATCTGGGCCAGAACATATCTGACCAGAAGTGATGTTGATAAAGTGATCGTTACAGGATACGGAAGAAAGAACTATGAGGGTGCAGACGGAGAGGTAAGTGAACTGACTTGCCACGCTTTTGGTGGCAATTACGTCTACGGAAACGAACTCAGAACAATAATAGACATCGGTGGACAGGACGCCAAGGTCATATGTATGAATGATCAAGGCAGAATGTCCAATTTTATTATGAACGATAAGTGCGCAGCAGGAACAGGTCGTTTTCTCGAAGTAATGGCTAACATACTGAAGATGGACATCAACAATCTCTCGGATTGTGCGATGCAGTCCACGTCGCCGGCTTCGATCTCGAGCACCTGCACTGTTTTTGCAGAATCCGAAGTCATCAGCCAGCTTGCAAACGGCGTGAAGAGACCTGATCTGGTTGCAGGTATATGCGAAAGTGTAGCGACAAGAGTCGGCGCACTCGTAAGACGTGTTCAGGTCAAAGAGAAGGTCTGCATGTCGGGCGGAGTCGCAGCCAATGAGTATCTGCGCAAGGTCCTTGGAGACAAGCTCGGAGTCACTATTGAATATGATCCTCTGGCTCAATACTTCGGCGCAATTGGTGCGGCGATATATGCATACAACAAGAAATAAAAATCAACAAGGAGGAAATGTAATGGCAGAAGAAGTTAAAAAGGCGCCACGTCCGGTGGACCCGAATTCGGCCAAGTACAAGCTCGGCAAGATCGCAGGCGATGCTTACGTGAATGCGATCGAGGCCAAGAAGCAGGGCAAACCTGTTGCATGGGTTTCCAGCAACTTCCCTGTAGAAATTCCTGAAACTCTCGGTATCGCGACTGTATACCCTGAGAACCAGGCAGCAGGAATCGCTGCAAGAGGTGCAGGCGAAAGAATGTGTGATGTTGCAGAAGCAGAAGGATATTCAAACGATATCTGCGCTTATGCAAGAGTCAGCCTGGCATATGCCAAGCTGAAGGAGTGCCCTGAACAGGATGTGGCAATGCCGGATGTACTGCTGTGCTGCAACAATATCTGCAACTGCATGATCAAGTGGTACGAGAACCTGGCACAGGAACTCAACATCCCGATGATCATTCTGGATATTCCTTTCAACCCTGACTATGAAGTAAGCCAGGCATTCATCGACTACGTTGGAGCTCAGTTCTGGGATGCTGTTCATCAGCTCGAGGAGATCTTCAACATCAAGTGGGATGACAAGAAATTTGAAGAGGTTACAGGCTTCAGCTGCAGATCCAGCAAGGCATGGCTCGCAGCAACAGGTGAGGCACACTGGACTCCATCACCATTCAACGGATTCGACCTGCTCAACCATATGGCAGTAATGGTTACAGCCCGCGGTAAGGCAGAGGCTGCTGAGGCAATGGAAACACTGCTCAAGGAGTATAAGGAAAACCACGAGAAGGGCGTAAGCACATTCCGTGAGGAAGAGAAGTACAGGATCATGTTCGAGGGTATCGCATGCTGGCCATATCTGAGAGCAACATCCAAGGGACTCAAGAGCCGCGGCATCAACATGGTAACAACTATCTATGCGGATGCATTCGGATTCGACTACAGCAGCTTTGACGAGATGATCGCAGCATACTGCAGCGTACCTAATGCGATCAATCTGGAGAAGGCAAGAGACAAGAGAGTTAAGCTCTGCAAGGACGATAATGTAGAAGGACTTCTGGTTCACACCAACCGTTCATGCAAGCTCTGGAGCGGATTCATGCCTGAGATGAGCCGTCAGATCGGCGAGGCATGCGGAATTCCTGTAGCAAGCTTCGACGGCGACCAGGCAGATCCAAGGAATTTCTCCGAGGCTCAGTACGACACAAGAGTTCAGGGCCTGATGGAGATCATGGAATCAAACAAGTAAGGAGGAGCAGCAATGACAAGTGAGATCATGAAAACTTTCCACGAGGTTGCAGCTGATCCTCGTGCACAGATGGACAAATACATCGCAGAAGGCAAGAAGATAGTTCTGACTGCACCTGTTTACACACCTGAAGAGATCATCCATTCCATGGGATTCGTACCTATGGGTGCATGGGGTGCTGACACAGAACTCGACAGAGCCAAGGAATACTGCCCTGCATTCCTCTGCTCGATCGTTCAGTCGATCCTTGAGCTGGGTATCACAGGAAAATACAACGGTGCAAGTGCTATCGTTATTCCTTCACTCTGCGACACACTGAAGACTCTGGGCGAGAACTGGAAATATGCAGTAAAGAATATTCCGTTCATCGCTATGACGTATCCACAGAACAGAAAGCCTGATTTCGGCATTAAGTTCACAAGAGCAGGATATGAGAGAGTTATCAGAGACCTTGAGGCAGCAGGCGGCAAGTTTGACAACGCTTCACTCGCAGCTTCCAACAAGATCTACAACGAGCACAATGCAGCAATGAGAAAGCTGGACGAAGTTCTGGCAGCTCATCCTGAAGTAAGTGCCGCTGAGAGAAGCGACGTTTTCAAGAGCGCATTCTTCATGCTCAAGGAAGAGCACACTGCTCTCGTTAACAAACTGATCGAAGAACTCGAAGGCAGCGACGCAGTAACAGGCAAGACACCTGTACTGGTATCCGGAATCCTGACTGACGCACCTGCACTGAATGAGATCTTTGATGAACTCAGATTCCACATCGTTGCTGACGATGTTGCAGCTCAGTCAAGACAGTATCGCACAGACGTGCCTGCAGGCGACGATGCACTGACAGCTCTGGCAGAGAAGTTTGCAGCAATGGATAACTGCAGCGTACTATACAATCAGGAAAAGCCTAGAGTTGACTGGATCGTTGAGACAGCCAAGGCAAGAGAGGCAAAGGGCGTGGTTATCGTAATGACCAAGTTCTGTGATCCTGAAGAGTTTGACTATGTAATGATCAAGAAGGCCTGCGAGAAGGCGGGAATTCCTGTAACACAGGTAGAAATAGACAGACAGATGACACACTTCGAGCAGGTTAGAACCAACCTTGAGACATTCAAAGACCTGCTGTCAATGTAATATAGGAGGAAAAAATGAGCGAAAAAACATTACCTTTAAAGGGAGTCAAGGTTGTAGAGCTTTCTACTTTCATTGCTGCTCCTTGTACTGCAAGAGTTCTTGCTGACCTCGGTGCTGACGTAATCAAGGTCGAGGCTCCTAACATGGACCCACTGAGATTTACAGCAGTAAATGAAGGAAGACCTCTTACTCATTTCGAGAACACTTCTTTTGACCTCGAGAACGCAGGCAAGAGAGGAATCATGCTGAACACCAAGACACAGGAAGGTCATGACGTTCTTGACAAGCTGATCTCCGAGGCTGATGTATTCATCACCAACATGAGACAGAGCCCGCTTAAGAGAATGGGATTTGATTATGAGACACTCCATGCTAAGTATCCTTCACTCGTATTCGGATATATTTCAGGATACGGCGAGATCGGTCCTGACAAGGATCTGCCTGGATTCGATTTCACAGCATTCTATGCTCGCGGCGGAGTACTCGGACCACTCAGAGACAGTGATTCCGCTCCAATGCTGACAGTTCAGGGATTCGGCGATCACCAGGTATCAATGAACCTGGCTGCAGGAGTTCTTGCTGCACTGTTCAGAGCAAAGATGACAGGCGAAGGAGACAAGGTCGTTGTATCACTGTTCCACAGTGCTGTATGGGATATCTCCCTGATGCTCCAGGCTTCGCAGTACGGCGCAGAGTCAACTCAGTTCCCAATGAAGAGATCCACTCTGGCTAATCCGCTGGTAGTATGCCACAAGACTAAGGACGGAAGATGGTTCCAGATGGCTATGCCACAGTATGACAGACATTATCCTATCTTCGTAAAGGCTGTAGGACATGAGGAACTCGTAGATGATCCTAGATTCTACCCACAGGCTGCACTTCAGGCTAACAAGCAGGAGTTCTATGACTTCCTGGTTGAGCTGATCGGATCCAAGACATGCGAAGAGTGGTGCAAGATCTTCGACGAGAACGACCTGCCATACGCAGTTGCTCAGAACTGGGACGAGCTGCTTGAGGATAAGCAGGCATGGGCTTCCAACATCTTCTATGAGATGGAATACGAGAATGGTAACAAGAGAACTCTCGTAAGACCTCCAATGATGTTCGAGGAGATCGGACTCCCTGAGTACAAGAGAGGACCGCTTCCTGGAGAGCACACTGAGGAAGTTCTGAAAGAGTACGGATATACTGATGAACAGATCGCTGCTATTGTTGAGGCCGGTGGTGCTGTAATGATGCCGGCTGATCTTAAATAAAACAATAAAAGAAAGAAGTTATCAAAGGAGAAAAGACATGAAAATTGCTGCATATGAAGTAAGACCTGATGAAGTTCCTGTAATTGAAGGACTTTGCAAAAAGTACGGAATCGAGCTCGTAAGCACAGGAGCAAATCTGGATGCTACTACTGTAGGAATGGCTGAAGGAGCTGACGGAGTTACTACTCTCGGACAGTCCACTTACAGCAACGAGGTTCTTGACACACTTAAGGGATATGGAGTACAGGTCCTGGCTTCAAGATGTGTAGGTTACAACCACATGAACGTTGAGTATGCTCGCAAGCTTGGATTCAAGCTGTGCAACGGAGCATATGCACCTAACGGAGTTGCAGAGTACACAGTAATGTCCATTCTGATCTCGATCAGAAAGTTCAAGAAGGCTCTGTACAACACAGATGATAACGACTTCACACTCAAGGGCAAGATGGGAAGAGAGCTCCGCACAATGACTGTTGGTGTCATGGGCACCGGCAAGATCGGATTCACAGTTTGCAAGCTCCTCTCAAGCTTCGGATGCAGGATCCTGGCATATGATGTATACCAGAACGATGCTGTTAAGGAATACGCTGAGTATGTTGACCTTGACACTCTCTATGCTGAGTCCGACGTTATCACAATTCACACACCGCTTCTGCCAAGCACAACAGGCATGATCAACAAGGAAGCTTTGTCCAAGATGAAGGACGGCGTTATACTTATCGACAATGCTCGTGGCGAACTCGTTGATATCGATGCGATCATCGAGGGAATGGAAACTGAGAAGATCGGTGCGATGTACATGGACGCTTTCCCTGGCGAAACAGGAATTATCCACGTACCACACAACGAAGATATTGTTAAGACTGAGGGAATGCCTTGGTTCAAACTGAAATATCTGCGTTCATTCGTTAACTTTGTTCATACTCCGCATATGGCATTCTTCACAGAAGAAGCTGCTGAACAGATGGCTGAGTGCGGCGTTAACAGTATCTACGAGGTTCTGACTGAAGGTAAGTCAAGCCACGAGATTCCACAATAAACAAGGAGGAAATATATGATTCTTGATCAGAAACATGCTCTGCAGCAGAAACTCTTCCGCGAATTCGCTGAGACAGAGTTCACTAAGGAACTGCAGGACGAACTGGATGAAACAGGGGAATTTAACTGGGACATCCATAACAAGATGGCTAAGTACGGATTCATGGGAGTTAAGATCCCTGCTGAGTACGGTGGTGGCGGCGCAGACAGCCTCACTTACTGCCTGATGGTAGAGGAACTGGCAAGACAGGACGCAGTTCTTTCGATCTATGCTAATACATCCAACTCACTGGGCGGCGGCCCTATCATGCTTGCAGGTACTAAGGAGCAGAAGGCAGAGTTCCTTCCTCCAGTAGCAAGAGGCGAGAAGATCATGGTATTCGGACTGACTGAGCCTGGCGCAGGTTCAGATGCAGGCGGAACTAACACAACAGCTGTTGCTGACGGCGATGACTTCATCCTGAACGGACGTAAGTGCTTCATCTCCGGAGCTCCTATGGCAGACTGGATCGTTGTTTTCGCAAAGACAGACCTTTCAGCTAAGGGTTCACGCGGAATTTCAATGTTCATCGTTGACATGGACAGCGAAGGCGTATCACTCGGAGCACCTGAGAAGAAGATGGGTATCAACGGATATCCTACATGCGACGTAGTATTCGAAGACGTAAGAGTACCTAAGGAAAGACTTCTGGGACCTCTCCACAAGGGTTTCCAGTATGCCATGAAGACTCTGGACGGAGGAAGACTGGGTGTTGCAGCTATGTCAACAGGTGTTGCACAGTCTGCTCTGGATGAGGCTGTTAAGTACTCCAAGGAAAGAAAGCAGTTCGGACGTAAGATCGCTGATTTCCAGGGTGTAAGCTTTATGCTCGCTGAGATGGCTGCTGACGTAGAGGCTGCAAGACAGCTGGTATGGCACGCAGCTATGCTCAAGGATGCAGGTGATCCGGAAGCAAGCAAGGCATGCTCAATTGCTAAGTTCTTCGCAGCAGAGGCTGCAAACAGATGCGCATACAAGGCAGTACAGATCCACGGCGGATACGGATACATCAGAGAGTACAAGGTAGAGAGAATCTACAGAGACGCTCGTATCATGAGTATCTTCGAGGGAACAAGCCAGATCCAGGAAGTTGTTATTTCCAGCGCATTGCTTAAGTAGAAAGGGGGAAAAGGAATATGAAAATTTTAGTTACAGTAAAGCAGGTTCCTGATACCTCCGGCAAGGTTGCTGTTAAGGCAGACGGAACACTGGATAGAGCTTCAATGCAGACTATCATCAATCCTGATGACCTGAATGCTATCGAAGCTGCACTCTCACTCAAGGATGAGTATGGCTACAAGGTAGTAGCCTTCACAATGGGACCTCCTCCTGCAGCAGGAATGCTCAGAGAGCTCATGGCTATGGGCGTTGATGAGACAGTTCTGATTTCTGCAAGAGAATTCGGCGGTTCCGATACATATGCTACTTCTCAGATCATTGCAGCTGCAATCGATACTTACGGAATTGACGATGAGGATATCATCATTGCAGGACGTCAGGCTATCGATGGAGATACTGCACAGGTTGGACCACAGATCGCTGAGAAGCTTCACCTTCCACAGGTTACATATGCAGGTAAGATCGTTAAGGACGGAAACACTCTTACTATCAACAGAATGCTTGAGGACGGATACATGGTTGTCAAGGTTCAGACACCTTGCATGATCACTTGCATCAAGGAACTCAATACTCCAAGATATATGACAGTTAGAGGAACTGAGGAGTGCTGGGACATGCCGCTCAAGGTTATGGACTATGAAGCTCTCAAGGACCACGAACTTATCGATGCAACTACTATCGGTCTCAAGGGATCCCCAACTAACATCTACAAGTCATTCACTCCTCCACAGAAGGGTGTTGGCATGATGCTTGAGGGATCAGGCAAAGAGACAACTGACGAGCTTGTTGGTATTCTGACAAGCAAACACATCATTTAAGGGAGGTATTGAAAATGGCTTATAATAGTGCTGATATTGCTGCCTTCAAGAATGTATGGGTTTTCTGTGAGCAGCGTCAAGGCAAAATGATGCCTACAACTTTTGAACTTATTTCCGAGGGCCGTAAGCTTGCTGATGAACTGGGATGTGAACTTCACGGAATCCTGCTCGGCGAGGATATGGACGGAATCGCTAAGGAACTGGGCGGATACGGTGCAGATAAGGTACTCGTATGTGACAGCCCTCTCCTCAAGAACTACACAACTGACGGATACACTAAGGTTATCGCTGATATGGTTCAGGAATACAAGCCTGAGATCATGATCTTCGGAGCTTCCAACATCGGAAGAGACCTTGCTCCTCGTTGTGCAGCAAGACTTCACACAGGACTTTGTGCAGACTGCACACACCTGGATGTAGACCTCAACGGATACATCAACTTCCTGCGTGACGGATCATCACTCGACGTTGACAACACAAACTTCGAGACTAAGATGTTTGACGTAAACACTAACCTCAAGATGACAAGACCTGCTTTCGGCGGACACCTGATGGCAACTATCGTTTGCCCAAGATTCAGACCTGCCATGGCAACAGTTCGTCCGGGCGTAATGCAGAAGAGAGCTTTCGACGAAGCTAAGGCTGCTGCATGTGAACTCGTTCATCCTGAGTTCGAGCTTGAGGCATCTGACATCCACACTGAGGTTGTTGAGATCGTTAAGGCTGCTAAGAAGATGGTAGACCTGATCGGTGCTGACTTCATCGTTTCTGTTGGCCGTGGTATTGCCAAGGACGTTGAAGGCGGAATCAAGATCGCTGAGGAAATCGCTGAAGAGCTCGGCGGCGTTGTTGGATCATCCCGTGCCGTTGTAGATGCAGGCTGGATCTCAGCTGACCACCAGGTAGGACAGACAGGAAAGACTGTACATCCTAAGGTTTACATCGCACTCGGTATCTCCGGAGCTATCCAGCACAAGGCCGGAATGCAGGAGTCAGAGTGCATCATCGCAGTTAACAAGAACGACGCAGCTCCTATTTTCGAGATCGCTGACTACGGTATCGTAGGCGACCTCTTCAAGGTAGGACCACTGCTGCTCGAGTCTATCAGAGCTGCAAAGGCAGAAGCATAATTAAGCTTTAAAAGCGGGTACCGCAGAATCGCGTGTGCTGACACATACGATCCTCCGCGGTACCCGATACCGATTGAACAGAGGAGTAGAATTGTGGCTTGGGGAATCCGAAAGACTTTGGGTCAGGTTCTGGAAGCAACAGCTATCAAGTATCCGCTTAACATAGCTGTCAAGGATCCGGAACACTGCTACACCTACAGAGAATTGAACAGACTGTCCGATGATATGGCCAAGGGATTCCTGGCAATGGGCATCAGAAAGGGGACTCATGTTGGTATTTTTGCCGGTAATACGGCTACCAATGTGTGCACTTTCTTTGCTTTATGGAAAATCGGAGCAGTCGTATGTCCGATATGCACCACCTATTCCAGATATGAAGTCGAACACTGCATCGAATGTGCGGATATCACCCACATGATCACCGGCATGGCTCCGGGCGGTCACTGCGAGGATCTGTGCAGTAACTTTAAGCACCAGGTTCGTCTGATAAGTCAGCGCGAATTCGATGAGTACACTAAGAAGGGCAGCTCAATGTCGGATATTGAACTGAACGGATACAAGCTGCAGGTGACCTGCGATGACGATGACACTATCCTGTTCAGCTCAGGAACTACAGGCAAGTCCAAACCAGTTCTGACTTCACATTTCAATCGTGTTACAACTGCGCATTTTCAGGCCAAGACACTCAAGGCAACAGCGAGAGACCGATATGTTGCCGCACTGCCGATGTATCATTGTTTCTCGATAACTGCCATTGTTCTTGCGGCAGTTTCGGTAGGTGCAATGATCTGTATACCGGCAGACAAACATGCGAGAACTATTCTGCAGATGATCGAGGATGAGGGATGCACGATCCTTACGGCAGTTCCTACGCTATACGCCAGCATACTGAGAAGATACGAAGAAGGTGACTACGATGTTTCTACCCTGAGAACGGGTATGATAGGAGGAGCACCTTACTTCCCGGAATTCTTCCGTGAGCTGTGCGAGAAACTTGACTTTACGCTGCTCCCTTCACTTGGAGCAACTGAGGCGACAGCGGGTATCACAGCAGGCAAGCTGAACGATTCTCTTGAACTCAGGTCGACATCACTCGGCAAGCCGTTCCCGCACGTTTTGTGCAAGGTCGTGGACCCTGCGACAGGCGAAGAACTTCCGATAGGAGAGAAGGGCGAGCTCTGTGTTAAGGGCTACAATATAATGCGCGGATATTACAAGATGCCTGAGGCGACTGCAAATTCGTTTATCGATGGCTGCTGGTTCAGGACCGGAGATCTGGTCAGAAAGGATGAGAACGGAGTTCTGTACTATCTGGGCAGACTCAAGGAACTCATTATCAGAGGTGGTGAGAATATCATTCCGAGAGAAGTTGAGGACATGATCGCCCAGGACGAGAGGGTTTCTCAGGTCAAGGTCATCGGTGTTCCTGATCCTCACTACGGTGAAGAGGTATGCGCAGTGATCGTCAAGGCCGTTGATGCTGCGGAAAACTCGGACGCTGACGGAAAAGACGCAGACGCTGTGACCCCGGCGGATATCAATGATGAAGAGGTCAGGGAAATAGTTCGCAGACAGGCCGCAAGTTTCAAGGTTCCTAAATATGTCATTTTCCTCAAGGAATTTCCGTTGAACAGTGTCGGCAAAACCGACATCAAGGGCATGAAGGAGATGGCAAGGAAGACTCTGGCGCTCGACAGGCACAGAGACATAAAATTATAAGGTTTATTACATGACGTACAGCTGTGTAATTACTGCATGCACTGTTTGTTAGTTGTTCATGAAGGTATTGTGCATGCAAGCGATTTTGAGATCATGAAGGTATTGTGCACAATGATGTAAACGACATGTGAACTAATTAACTTAAATACTAAAGGAGAAATGTTATGGTAAATGATAAGTATTATGGCTATGGTACTGCACCTAGCATCATCAGAGAGCTCTTCGCCTACGGACTGGAGCAGGCTAAGAAGATCGGCAAGGACAAGGTATATGATTACTCCCTTGGCAATCCAAGCATTCCTGCACCGGCAAAGGTAAACGAGACTATCAAGAAGCTCGTAGATGAGGAAAGCTCAATCCTGCTCCACGGATATTCAATGGCTCCTGGTTTTGAGAGCACAAGAGAAGCAATCGCTGCTAATCTGAGAGAAAGATTCAGCACAAACGCACAGGCAAACGAGATCTTCATGACTTGCGGATGCGCTCCAGCACTCGTTTCAGTAGCATGTGCACTGACTTGCAAGCCGGAAGATAACTTCGTATGCATCGCACCTTTCTTCCCTGAATATAATGTATTCTTCACAGCAGGCGGCGGAAAGGTTAAGACTGTAGCTCCTGACGTTCCTAACTTCCAGATCAACATCGAGGCACTCGAGCAGACTCTGGACGAGAATTCAGTTGCAGTAGTTCTGAACTCACCTAACAACCCATCAGGCGTTGTTTACACTAAGGAAACTCTCGAGAAGATCGCTGAGGTTCTGAAGAAGAAGGCTGCTGAGTACGGTCACCCAATTTATATCATTGCTGACGAGCCTTACAGAGAACTCGTATACGGCGATGCCGTAGTAACATTTATTCCTGAAGTATATGACAACACTATCGTATGCTACTCATGGTCCAAGAGCCTGTCACTCCCAGGCGAGCGTATCGGATACGTTTATGTACCTGCAAAGTGCGAAGACGGCAAGGCTGTTTACGCTGCAGTAGCAGGCGCTGCAAGAGAGATCGGATCAGTTTGCCCTCCAACACTCATCCAGAGAGTAGTTGAGGAGTGCGTTGGTTGCGAGCCTGACCTCGTTGCATATGATGAGAATGGAAATGACCTTTATAACGGACTTACAGAGATGGGTTATGAGTGCGCTAAGCCAGACGGAGCTTTCTACCTCTTCATGAAGGCACCTAACGGAGACGACTTCGCATTCTCAGAGGCTGCTAAGCTTGAGGAGAACATCCTCATCGTACCTGGTTCAGGATTCAGCTGCCCTGGATACCTCAGACTCTCATACTGCGTATCCAATGAGATGATCAAGAACTCACTGCCAGGCTTCAAGAGACTTATCGAGAAGTACGGAAAGTAGTCAACGAGACATCGTATTGAATAATTAATGGTTTGGAAAACTGCTGCGGCATAGCCGTAGCAGTTTTTCATTGTGATCGCATAATAACCGTGTGTATTGATTAGCTCTTGGCGGCGCTGCATCTCCGGGCAGCACTGCGTTTGTGGTGGGCTTACATCTCCGGATGACGTTACCTGTTTAAGCCGGCAAGAGCAATTTAGAAAAAATGGCGTCTGCTCTTGTCGTCTGATTCTAAGTCGACAAGAGCAATCCCGAAAAAAGAACCCTTTGCTCGTGCCATTGAATTTCCGTTGCGTGAAGATTTGTGAATCTTGAATAATTATAAAAAAGAAAAAAGCAGGAGCAAACGGGCGCATTTAACACATTGCTACTGCTTTTTTCAGCTATTGCATATGATAGTTCTGGTTTGGATGATATTGTCATGCGGGGAGCGAGCATATTTAGTCGGGAATGAGGCATGAGCAACGGGCGCGTTTTGGCATAATGCTCTTGCTGACTATGGATCAGAGCCTATAAGCGGAACCTGGCCTTGAGAATATTCTTAATTGATTCTGCATTAATATTCCCGTTTATGTCCTCAAATATAATTATGAGGTCGACATTAATAAGATAACCGGCTTTAATGTATTTCTCCAGCTTGGAATAGGTGCCTTCGCGAGAACTGTCCTTAACCATGAGCCCGAAATGCTCGATCACCACCTCCTGACCCGTCGCCGCGTCGAGGCATAAGAAGTCAGGGAGGAGTTTTTCTCCGTCGATCCAGATGGGATACTCGTAAACATGCGGTATGCCCAGCGAATCAAGGCAGTCGGAAATAAGGACTTCGGATTTGGACCTCTTACGAGTGCCATCGCCGGCAATGTGAATAAGGCCTTCAGGTTTATAGACATTGAATTCAGCCTTGCGAAGTTCTTTTGAAGCGATCCAAGACGCTGCGTCCCGATAATTAAAGATAAGTTTGGTTGCATTATGCTGCTGCTGACAGGATCTGCCAAAATTCCGGATGACATCGGGCGGCGCCAGACTCCGGTAATTGTTTACCAGAGCCTGCAAATGCTTTATGTTTTGCTCACAAGCTTTGATAGCAAACTTCATGTAACGATATTCCTGTATTTCGTCGACAATACCGGCTTCATCTTTGCGAGCGTATTTCGCGACCTCCCTGCCATCCTGTCGTTTCACAATATAATATTGAGGCGGATCCTTTCTGTCATTGATTTTCAGATAGAGGCCTTCGTGTCTTTTGAGGTAAGACATGCGCTTTTTGAATTTTCTCAGTAGAAGGATCTCACACTCGAGATCCCGCTTTACGTCTTCGATGCAATTAAAATACATAACGTTTAAATCTCCTTTCCGCGCTAATAGTATGTGATTTACGGCTTCGAATTCAGCACACAGATCATCGGTAGTAAAATGTCGTTTTGCGTGTGAAAAATGTCGAGCTTCGGGAGAAAAAGACTAAAGACGGATGTGTCTGATAAAACGTAGAAACTTTTTCGTAAAATCCTTGAATTTACTGAGCTGTTCGCATATAATACCCGTTGCGAATTAATACATTATTTAATGAAAGTGGGGTAAAATTAATGGCAAATATTAAATCCGCAAAGAAAAGAATCAAAGTTATCGACAAGAAGACGGCTCGTAACATCAGAGTTAAGAACCATGTCAAGGAAGCTGAGAAGGCATTTCTGGCTGCAATCGCTGCCGGTGATGTAGAAGGCGCTGAAAAGGCTTTCAAGCTTGCTGAGAAGAAGCTGATGCAGGCTGCTGCAAAGGGAACTTATCACAAGAACGCAACTTCCAGAACTGTCGGAAGATTCGAAAAGAAGCTGAACGCTCTTAAGAGTGGTGAAGCAACAAAGGCTGAGCCGGCTAAGAAGGCTGCTAAGAAGGAAGCTCCTGTTGTAGAAGAGACAGTTAAGGCTGACGCTTCTATGAAGAAGGACGAGCTTATCGCTATCGCTGAGAAGATGGGAATTGAGGTTCCTGCTAAGGCTACTAAGGCTGACATTCTCGCAGCTATCGAGGCAAAGTAAAACTCACCCGTCCCCACATGCGTATCAGTTAAATACGCTAAAGCGAAGGAGTGTCTCCCTTCGCTTTTTTATTGCCTGAAAAGGAGAGTCTCCTTCGCTTGCTTATTCTCCGAAAAAGGAAAAGCAAAAAACAACGGAAAAACATTGACCTACAGGCGCGAAGTATGTTTTGAAAAAGACGCGACGTAGATGTTATAATAACTATAAGTATGCGCACATTGGAGATAAAAATATGAGCTATTTGAACAACATCAGAAATTTCAGCATTATTGCTCACATAGACCATGGCAAATCGACACTGGCCGATCGTCTTATCGAGAAGACCGGTCTCGTTGAGGCGCGCGACATGAAGGAGCAATATCTTGACAATATGGATATTGAACGTGAGCGCGGCATCACGATCAAATTGCAGACGACCAGGCTGCTGTATCACGCAGCGGACGGACAGGACTATATCCTCAACCTTATCGATACACCGGGACACGTGGACTTTAACTACGAGGTTTCCAGATCACTGGCAGCATGTGACGGTGCCGTACTGGTCGTGGATGCAACTCAGGGCGTAGAGGCTCAGACCCTCGGCAACGTATATCTGGCTCTCGACGAGGACCTGGAGATATTGCCTGTTCTGAACAAAATGGACCTGGACAGCGCAAGACCGGAAGATGCCAGAGCTGAGATCGAAGACATCATAGGCCTGGATGCAAGCGAAGCACCGATGATATCAGCCAAAACAGGCATGGGTATCGACGATATGCTCGAGAAACTCGTAGAGGTCATTCCGCCACCACAGGGCGATCCTGACGGCAAGCTCAAGGCGCTGATCTTCGACAGCTACTATGACAGCTACAAGGGTGTCGTTATCTATACCAGACTGTTTGACGGCAAGGTAAAGAAGGGCGACATCATCAAGATGATGAACACCGGCAAGAACTATGAAGTAACAGAGGTAGGATACTGCATCCCAGGAATGCGTCCGTCTGACGAGCTTAAGGCAGGTGAGGTAGGATATATCTGCGGAAGCATCAAGCAGGTCGCAGACGCACGCGTCGGTGATACGATCACACTTGCAAGCGATCCTTGCGACAAGGCTTTGAAGGGATACAAGAAAGCTCAGTCGATGGTGTACTGCGGAATATTCCCGGCAGAAGGCGAGAAATACGAGAACGTCAAGGACGCCCTCGAAAAACTGCAGGTCAACGACGCAGCGTTCAATTTCGAGCCGGAGAATTCGGCAGCACTCGGATACGGTTTCCGCTGCGGATTCCTCGGACTGCTTCACATGGATGTAATAACAGAGCGACTGGAGCGCGAATTTGACCTTGACGTCATCACGACACTCCCGTCGGTAATATACAAAGTCGTAATGAAAGACGGCACGGTGCAGTGGATCCAGAATCCATCCAATCTGCCTGATATCATCGAGATCGCACATATCGAAGAGCCTATTGTCAAAGCAGACATCATGACACCTAACGAGTACGTGGGCAGCATCATGACGCTCTGTCAGAACCGAAGAGGCAAGATGATACACATGGAATACCTGACCAAGACAAGAGTGCAGCTGCACTACGAGATGCCGCTCAACGAGGTAATATACGATTTCTTCGATGCACTCAAGTCGCGTACCCGCGGCTATGCATCGCTTGACTACGAGTTCCTGCGCTACCAGCCTGCAAGACTCGTCAAACTGGATATTCTGCTCAACAGAGAGCTTATCGATGCATTATCGACCATCGTTCCGGAAGAGGAAGCCAATGCCAAGGGCAGAGGCATCTGCGAGAAACTCAAGGATATCATTCCTCGTCATCAGTTCGAGGTGCCTATCCAGGCAGCCATCGGTCAGAAAGTAATTGCCCGAGAGACAGTCAGAGCATACCGCAAGGACGTACTTGCGAAGTGCTACGGCGGAGACGTTTCGCGTAAGAAGAAACTGCTGGAGAAGCAGAAAGCCGGAAAGAAGAGAATGCGTCAGTTCGGTCAGATCACCGTACCACAGGAAGCTTTCACAGAAGTACTCAAGCTGGATGATTCAAAATAAAAAGCACTCAGGGACAACGGAAACATGTCAGCGAAAATGGGACATAAGGGAATATACATTCACATACCGTTCTGTGTAAGGAAGTGCAGCTACTGCGCTTTCCTGTCTGCACCTGCAGACGCGGATACACGCGAGACATATGTCAAGGCCCTGATCCGTGAGATCGAACTGCGTGCCGGACAAAATGACGTGAACACATGCAGGGACGACAGGCACCGGATGTGCGGTCGGAACGGGATATCCGGAATTTACGATACCGTTTATTTTGGCGGAGGAACACCAAGCGTTCTCAGCACAGAGCAGATAGCACGCATCCTTGCAAAGCTGAGAAGCGCATTCAATATAAGTTCTGATGCAGAGGTCACACTCGAAGCCAATCCCGGGACTCTGGGCGAAAGCGATGAAGAGGCACTTGAGACTTTGATAAAGTATCGTGAGATGGGTATCAACAGGCTGTCGATGGGCGTTCAGTCCATGAATGATGACAGACTGAAATTCCTGGGAAGGATACATGACAGCGGGACGGTAAAGCGGGATCTCAGGCTGGCAAGGAAAGCCGGCTTTGAGAATATCAATCTGGATATTATTTTTTCGGTGCCCGGAGAGACTTCAGAGGAAGCACTCGCAGACATCAGAGAGATAGCCGAGCAGGAGCCTGAACACATATCCTTCTACAGCCTCCAGCTCGAGGAAGGAACACCGCTCTTCGAGCAGTGGGAACGCCGCGAGATCGAGGAGGTCCCTGACGACATCGATAGAGAGACTTACCACCGCGGCTGTGAACTGCTGAGCAAACTTGGCTACGAACATTACGAAATTTCGAACTTTGCGAAAAAGCACCTGAACGTGGACCATTCATGTAGCAGGTCTTTCCGCTCACGCCATAATTCCGGATACTGGGACATGTCGGAATACGTGGGACTCGGCATCGGCGCCAACGGTTTTGAACAAGGCGTGAGATACAGGAATCTGTCGGAGCTTGCGGGATATGAAGAGGCCGTCAGCGACGGAAAGCTTCCGCGAGAAGAGGAACACTTCAATACGGAGCATGACGATATCAGCGAAGCGGTTTTTCTGGGGCTGAGGAGATCAGAGGGCATCAGATATGCGGACATCCCGATAGAGAACATGCGAGATGATACGGCGGAGCCTGGCGGAGATGCACGCGAACCGCAAAACGCTTGCGACGCACGGGCTTTCTGGGAATACTACAGCGATGTGAGAGACGAGGCGGAGAGCTTCGTGAAGAGCGGACACTTGATAATAGATGATGGTGGCCTGCGCCTGACAGAAGAGGGCATCGATATCAGCAATAGGATAATGGCGCTTTTTGTATAGCCGGCAAGGACTGTCCCCAGGTGCACAAATACCAAAAGGGCGTCCCCTTTAAGGAGGAAAAATGGACAAGTACATCATGGCCCTCGACCAGGGCACTACCAGCTCGAGAACGATAATCTATGACAAGAAGGGCAATGTTATCAGCGTTGCACAGAAGGAATTCACGCAGATCTTCCCGCATGAGGGCTGGGTCGAGCATGATGCAATGGAGATATGGGCTACTCAGATGGGTACCGCACAGGAGGCTTTGCTCGAAGCGGGCCTGACATATGAGAACATCGCAGCCATCGGCATCACTAATCAGCGTGAGACCACTATTGTGTGGGATAGAAAGACCGGAGAACCAGTTTATAACGCCATCGTATGGCAGTGCCGCAGGACGGCTGATTATGCGGTAAGACTCAAACCGCATGAGGATATGATCAGGGCCAAAACAGGCCTTCTTGCTGACCCTTATTTCTCGGGAACCAAGCTGGCGTGGATACTCGATAATGTTGAAGGAGCGAGAGAGCGTGCCGAGAATGGCGAACTCCTCTTCGGAACTATCGAATGCTGGCTCATCTGGAAAATGACAGGCGGCAAGTCGCACGTTTCGGATTATTCGAATGCGTGCCGTACTATGCTGTTCGATATCAATACACTTCAATGGGATGAGGAACTGTGTGAACTGCTCAACATTCCAATGTGCATGCTTCCGACACCGGTGGAATGTTCTGCACATTATGGCGACACGATCATCGAACTTTTCGGTGGACCGATCGCCATCACGGGATCGGCAGGCGATCAGCAGGCAGCATTGTTCGGCGAGACCTGCTTTAACGAAGGCGATGTCAAGAGCACATACGGCACAGGCAACTTCCTGCTTCTTAATACAGGAGAAAAGCCTGTTCCATCCAAAAACGGTCTCCTGACAACTATCGCATGGGGACTTAACGGCAAGGTACATGACGCTCTTGAAGGTTCGGTTTTCGTATGCGGAGCAGCGGTACAGTGGCTGAGAGACGAGATGGAATTCATAAAGAAAGCCTCAGAGTCTGAAGAAATAGCGAAGAGCGTACCGGATACAGCCGGCGTTTACGTAGTGCCTGCTTTTGCCGGACTCGGAGCACCGTACTGGGATCCTGAAGCAAGAGGTTCCATCTTCGGTATCACACGCGGCACCAGGAAGGAACACATCGTAAGAGCGACACTCGAATCACTGGCTTACCAGAATGAGGATCTTTTCGATGCAATGGAATCGGATATCGGCCATCAGATCAGGACGCTCAAGGTAGACGGAGGCGCTGCACTCAATGACATGCTGATGCAGTTCCAGGCGGATATTTCTGATGTTAATGTAGTAAGATATGCATCCATCGAATCGACATCACTCGGTGCAGCATACCTTGCAGGACTTGCAGTAGGATATTACGATTCACTTGAAGACATCATTGCCAACAGAGAGATAGCAAGAGAATTCATACCTCAAATGGATGAAACCACACGTACAGAGAAACTGAACGGATGGACAAGAGCAGTCAGGGCAACTATCAAGCTGCACGACTGATGTTTCCTCGATAATATCAAAGCCCTGAAATTGCACTATTAAAAAAACTCCTGTCAGATCCCAAAAAAGTAGTAGACAATTCAGTTTAATTCAGTTATAATGGCACTTGCGTCGGACAGAAAGCCCAACCCGCGAAACAGACGCAAGTGAATATGGCGCATTGGTCAAGAGGTCAAGACGTCGCCCTCTCACGGCGGAATCCAGGGTTCGATTCCCTGATGCGCTACCAAGAAGAAAACAGAGATGGTTCATCCACCTCTGTTTTTTCTTGTCGCATCACGACGGGAAGCGAACCCGAGGGTTCGTATCCGGGTGTAAGATGCGGGAAATACCCGGATAATGCGCTGTCAAGGACGCCGCAGGCGCCGTTCGCCGGGCATGCTCCTTGACAGCAGCATCTTCCCTGATGCGCTACCAAGAAGAAAAAGAGATGCTCAAAGGAGCATCTTTTTTCGTCATGAATAATATGCACCGGAAAGTGAACACGATAGTTCGTATCCGGTCGCATAATGCGAGAAGCACCCGGATAACAGCAGCATTTTCATTACTTGATCGGGAGGTAAGAATGTTTATTAAGTGTATTGCAGTCGGCTGTGGAGGATTTATCGGATCCATAGCGCGATATCTTGTTTCTAAAATCGAGTTTCAGCATGGCGGAAGTTATCCGATCAACACACTTCTTGTAAATGTGGCAGGTGCAGTACTGATAGGATTCATTATCAGCAGCGCAAAGAACTATGGAATGAGCGAAGAAAAGCTTTTGTTCCTGAAAGTCGGTCTGTGTGGCGGCCTGACGACTTTCTCGACTTTTTCCGTTGAGACCTGGGGATACATTCAGTCCGGAAACATATTCATGGGCATAGCATATTCCCTGGTTTCCGTATTGTTATGTGTGCTTGGTGTAATGCTGGGGCTGCGACTGGCCTAGATGTATAAAAAAGCAAGGGAAGCATTCCGCGACCCTTGCTCCTTTTGTCCCTGATTTATTTATTTCAACTTACGCACGAACAATCCGTGCTTGTTGCAATAGTAGAATATCTCTCTAACACCACGCATTTTAAATCTTGCTTCAGCAGGTCCTTCCGGATAAAGCTTTACCAGTTCCACATGGTCACCTGTTAGGGTCGCCATGAAAGAAATATAGTGATCCTTGCTCATCGGATGATCAATGGATACATAATACTCATCCTCGACCTGCTCGATATTGAGCGGAAACGGACAGTTCGGACCCGGTGCTTCGGCTTCCAGCGGCGGAATGTTTATGCCGCAGCATGTGATGGATGCATTTCCGGCTGCAGTAATGACGTTGCCGCAGACAGGACACACATAGAACCGGCTTCGGAGCATGTTGAAAGAGCGGTTGTTGTTTTCGATCAGTTCTCCCGAGAGGAGCTCTGCCACTGACACCCCAAGCGTTCTAGCCAGAGGCTCAAGTAGTGTTATGTCGGGGTAGCCCTTGCCGGTCTCCCATTTTGAGATGGATTTATCGCTGACAAGAAGCTTGGATGCCAGTTCCATCTGTGTCATTATTTTTCTTTTCGCGGAGCATTCGGATCGTTGCTCCTGTAACGTATTGATTCATGATGATCCCTCCTTTGACACTGTCATGCTAACACGTAGCTGATGTGAAGTGTACCTACTGAAAGTAGAATCGGTTTCAGTAATGTTTGTAAGGAAAATCCTGCTACCCGCCATAGCAATTATAGACTTATTTTTTTGGATGCAGTAATATTAATAAGATTACAATATAATAGAGCAACTGAGAATAAAAATTAATGAACTACAACGATAACAAACTTAAAATATTCACAAGCTATATCAAACCACATAAGAAACTTTTTGCAATAGACATGATCCTTTCGGTAATTGTCGCTGCTATCGATCTCGTTTTCCCGTATGTGTCAAGATGGTCGATGCAGAGGCTCCTGCCAAAGGGACTCTTCGCGATGTTCTTTGCGGTAATGGGCATACTCTTTGTCGCATATCTGCTGCGTGCATTCTTCATGTATCTGGTCACGGTGATCGGCCACAGGATGGGCACTCTTGTAGAAGCGGACATGCGCGAGGACATTTTCAGCCACATGCAGGAACTGTCATTCTCATACTATGACAAGAACAGGACCGGCGTGCTGCTGGGAAGGATCACCAACGACCTGTTCGAGATAGTCGAGCTGTCTCACCATGGCCCGGAGATCATACTGACGTGCACACTTACCATCGTAGGAGCGATAGTGATACTGATGACGATAAATGTTCGTCTTGGACTTCTGCTCCTCCTTCTGGCGCTGATATGCGTTGCGGTGTCCGGCAGGCAGAGGCTGCTGATGATGACAAGCAACAAAGCGGTAAAGCGCAGGACCGGAGAGATCAACGCGGCGATCGAGAGTGGCATATCGGGCATAAGAGTGTCCAAGGCATTTGGCAACGAAGACATCGAGCTCAGGAAATTCCATGACAGCAACGAGAAATTCAAAGAGAGCAAGATCGGTTTCTACAGAGCGATGGGCTCTTTCAATGCGGGCGTAGAAGCGACCATAGGTATCATGCAGGTGGCTGTCATCGCGGCCGGAGGAGCATTTATTATGAAGGAGTCGATGAACTATATCGATCTTATCACTTTCACGCTTTATGTTTCGACTTTCACAACGCCGGTCAAGAAACTGGCACAGTTCATGGAGATATTCTCACAGGGAACAGCCGGATTTGAGAGGTTCCTGGAGGTAATGAGGACGGAGCCGGATATCGTCGATGCAGAGGATGCAACTGTGCTTGCCGATGTACGCGGAGATGTTGTTTTTGATGATGTCACTTTCGCCTACAAGCCGGAGAAACAGATACTGAAGAACGTAAGCTTTCACATAGAGCCTGGCGAGACCTTTGCACTGGTCGGACCGTCAGGCGGCGGCAAGACGACGATATGTCACCTTCTGCCGAGATTTTATGATGTGAACAGTGGTGGAATATTTATCGACGGAAAGGACATACGCAAAGTGACGCAGAAGAGTCTGCGCGAAGCGGTCGGGATCATTCAGCAGGACGTCTTTCTTTTTGCCGGTACTGTCATGGATAATATCCGTTACGGAGATCCGTCTGCGACCGATGAAGAGGTCATCCAGGCAGCGAAAATGTCGAAGATACATGATGATATCATGGCAATGCCTGACGGATATGAGACCTTCGTCGGCGAACGCGGCGTGATATTGTCCGGAGGGCAGAAACAGAGAATATCTATCGCGCGTGTCTTCCTGAAGAATCCTAAGATACTGATACTCGATGAAGCGACTTCGGCACTTGACAGCGTGACCGAGAGTATGATCCAGGAGAGCTTTGATACTCTGTCCGAGGGAAGGACATGTATCGTAATAGCTCATAGACTGTCTACCGTAAGGAATGCGGACCAGATAGCTGTCGTGGATGATGGCATGATAGTAGAACAGGGAAGCAGGGCAGAACTGCTTGCGGCCGGAGGAAGATATGCGGCGCTTGAAAAGGCACAGATCGTATAGCCGAACATAAGATTATAGAGTGGAACATTATGAAAACAGATCTGCACATGCATACTACATACTGCGATGGCAATAACACGCCGGAAGAAATGATCGAGTCGGCGATTCGACGCGGTCTTGATGTTGCCGGAATATCCGGTCATTCCTACATGAAAGAGGATGACAGCTATTGCATGAGTCTCGAAGGCACTGAACAGTACATCGCAGAGGTCAGCGAACTTAAGAAAAAGTACGAAGACAGGATAACTGTACTGCTCGGAATTGAGAGAGATTATCTTTCTGACATAGACAATTCAAGGTTCGAATATGTTATCGGCTCAGTACATTGCGTATGGAAGGACGGCATATGCATTCCTGTTGACTGGAATGCAGACGTACTGAAGCAATTCGCTGATCGCTTCTGCGACGGGGACATGATGACTGTGGCAGAGATGTATTATGAGAACGTCGGTGGTATCGTCGAGAGATCCGACTGTGATATCATCGGCCACTTTGACCTGATCACTAAATTCATCGAGCAGGAAGCATATCCTGACACGAACGATCCGAGATATATTGCCGCATGGAAACGTGCGGTGGATCGCATCTTCGAGGCGTGGGACAGACGTGAGCGAGGCAAAAGGGCGAACGATTTCTGCCTTCACGAATTCCTGGGTCTTTCGGATGTGCCGATTTTCGAGATCAATACCGGGGCGATAAGCAGAGGTTACAGGACTACACCTTATCCGATGCCGGATCAGGTCGAATATATCAGGACCAAAGGCGGAGTCTTCATAACGAACTCAGACAGTCACAAAGCATGAGATAAGTAAATGGCGGGAAAATTTCCCGCCATTTTTTATTTTACATGTTGACAAGCAAGAAGAAGGGGTGTATTGTTCTATTGTCCTAAGCACTTAAGACAACAAGACAAATGCATTTGAAGTCTGAAAAGTACCCGGTATCGGTCCGTACAACCGAGAAAGGTAATGACGGAAGGAAAAGAATATGGAATGGAATCTTGACGACAGCAGGCCGATCTGGCCTCAGATCAAGGAAAAGCTCATGAAGGATATAGTATCCGGAAAGTACCCGAAGGGCGGAGCGTTTCCTACGGTAAGAGACCTGGCCGAGGAGGCGAAGGTCAACAGAAATACCATGCAGCGGGCACTTGGAGAGCTCGAAAATGAAGGGCTGGTAATTACCAACCGCACTGCAGGGCGCACGGTCACAACAGATGACGATCTTCTGGCTGAAACAAGAAAAACACTGGCCGGAAGCAGCATAGAGAAATTCATGGAAGAAATGGAAGCTCTGGGCTTTGATACAGAGCAGACTATCAGACTGATCAAGGAGAATATAGAGAAATGAGTGAAAGAGCATTAGTGGAATGCCGGGCTCTTACTAAGAGATATGGTAGAAAAACTGCATTAGACAGCATTGACCTGAAGTTGGAGAGCGGCAAAATAATCGGACTTCTCGGTCCGAACGGAAGCGGCAAGACAACTTTGATAAAACTGCTCAACGGGCTGATACAGCCTACATCAGGAGAGATGTACATTGACGGGCAGAAGCCTGGGATCTATACCAAGGGGCTGGTAAGCTATCTGCCTGATAAGAATTATTTTGCAGACTGGATGACGGTCGAGGACCTGTTCAATATATTTGAGGATTTCTACAGTGACTTCAACAGAGCCAAAGCATCAGAGATGTGCAGAGCACTGGGCGTAAACGAACTGGACAAGATCAAGACCATGTCCAAGGGCACCAGAGAAAAGGTACAGCTGATACTGGTGATGTGCAGAGAGGCAAAGCTCTACCTGCTGGATGAGCCTATTGCGGGAGTTGACCCGGCAGCCAGAGACTATATTCTCAACATGATCATCAGCAATTATGCAGATGACGCAACTATCGTTATTTCAACACATCTTGTGTCCGACATTGAAAAGATCCTCGATGAGGTCATCTTCATAAAGGACGGACACATCGTAAGACAGAGTGCGGTAGATGATATCAAGGAAGAGGAGGGCAAATCGATAGATGAACTTTTCCGCGAAGAGTTCCGCTGGATCGCACCGACAGAAGGAGGTAGAGCCGATGTTAGGTAAACTGATGAAATATGAATTCAGATCCAGCATGGGAAGGATCGGGATCGCATGGGGAGCCATGCTCGGAATGGCGATCATTGCGGGAGTATTCAGCAGGATCGGTTTAATGAAAATAGCAGGTAACGGCAGCAGTCTGGCATGGGTGCTTTCCTTGCTGGAAGGCATCTCGATGTTCCTCTATGTCAGTCTCGTAGTAGCAGCGATAGTCGTTACTGTAATGATGATAATCAGCAGATTCAAAAGAGGCCTCCTCGGGGATGAGGGATACCTGATGCACACTTTGCCGGTCAGCAAGACCGAACTGATTGCATCCAAGGGACTGGTTGCAGCAATTATTCTGCTGGGAAGCATGCTTGCGATCAGCCTGTCGATAACGCTGATGAACAGCATCATCAACAAGGCACAAGTGGTACAGAATATCAAGGCGTTCTTCGAACCGTTCGCACACGAGCCGATAGGGATAATCGTCTTTATCGAGGGAATGATCCTGTTTGTGGCATGTCTTCTGATCGTTATCTACAAGGTATATCTGGCCATGTCGATAGCTCAGCTCAGTGATGATCACAGAGGACTGATAGCAATAGGCGCTTACTTCGGGATCAATATTGCGATCGCCATCCTTGGTACAATAGTCGGCATCCTTACAGTCAAGCTGTCGATCGGTACATGGGTCGTTGAACTGATAAAGAGGAATGTTATATACACGCAGATAAATCTCGTGGCATTGATGGCGTTCATTGTTCTTGCGATCGTACTGGTGATCCTGCATGTGGCTACCGAGAGGATCCTGAGCAACAAGCTGAACTTACAATAATAAAACATGATACAGACTCATGAACGGGATGTGCGATCGTCGCATCCCGTTTTTTATTGCCCGCAGTCCGCTGCTGATATATAATTTTTAGGTAGACCGTGCATTACTCACCAGAAAGGAAGTCGACATGGGACACAAAATCAGAGTGGAGATCCATAAGAAAGGTCTGTTCGGCAGAGAGAGGATAGAGTACGACAAACGACGGATCGACAACAGGAAGTATGATGAGCTCGTAAAAGCGGGCAGGATCATTGACGATACGATGATAGTGACGGAGGATGAGCTGTCTATGTTCGATATGTTCATCATCGACGAGATAATGGACTGGCAGGATTAGGTCCGTATACAGATAACAGATCGGGAAACGGAGTATAAATGAACAAACTGCTGCTTATCACCGGCGATCTCGCTGCAGGCAAAACGGTCTTCTCGAGGCAACTGGCCGAGCGCTACGACATTGCTGTTTATAATAAGGATATCATCAAGGAAAAGCTTGTGGATGCCATTGGATTTTCCAATCGTGAAGAGAATATCAGACTGTCACAGAAGGCGGTCAACATGATGTGCGACAGATTCGCTGAGATCGCTCCAACGGGAAGGGACCTGATTCTTGAGGCCAACTTCAGAGATCACGAATTGAGGCATATCGAAGAGGTAGCTTTGGAGAAAGGATATCGGATAATGACTCTTTGCATGCAGGGAGATCCTGCGATCTTGTACGAGCGTTTCAGGAATAGGCTTGAGAATGAGAACAGACACCCCGCACACAGGAGCGTGGGGATAGAGAGCGTCGATGATTTCGAAAGATACCTGCAGGACATCAGGAACGAATACCTGCCGGGCGAAGCGATCATGATCAATGCCGGAGACTTCTCGTATAGTGAGGACGGAGTGCTGCTGGCAAGGATAGATGGATTCATTAAATAGATGACTGAAACATGTCATTGAAATGAAGCAGCATATAAAACTATGATCGTGAACTGGTCGCTTTTTGTTTATAGTGCAGCTATGCTATAATGCCGTTACAAAGAAAAAATACACAGTCGGCATTGCTGAGGAGGACGATATGGGACGCATTATTTCGACAGCATCAATGAAATACAAGCTGGGAATGCTTAAAGACAGATATATGGACAAAGCTAAAGCGCTTCTTAATGACGATGAGAAGATCGAGAAATTTCTGCAGGAATGCGAAGAGATCCTGTTTGTTGTGCCTGCGATCGGCGATATCCTCTCGGATATTCCTACTATCATTTCGATGCTCAGGGCGTATCTGAAGAAGGAATATACGGATGTATCTAATGCCACAATAATTTCGCTTCTCGCAGGAATGCTTTATTTTGCAGCACCTGTGGACTTCGTACCTGACTTCATTCCGGGCATGGGCAAAGTGGACGATATAGCCATTCTGGCATTTGTGATCAGGAAGGCTGAGCCGGATCTTGAAAAGTATAAAGAGTGGCAGAAAAAGCACTGCCTGAGATAGCAGAAAAAGCAATACATTAGATAAGAATCGTAGTTCGTGGACAAAAACTCGCTGAAATGGGTTTTGTCCACGAACATTTTTGTTTTTGAGGTGAAATTGTGGACAAAATTTCAATAAATTGCAATTTGTCCACGACCTTTCTTCGATCCTCGTGGACAAAATGCGAAATGCCGGTATTCTGTCCACAATTTCTATTGAAAAAATGAAATAATCGTGGACAAATCCTCCAAAGATTGGATCTGTCCACGATTTTCTGTTGGCTTCTCCGATTTTTCTATGATATACGGTGATTATTGAGTTTCAAGCTCCAGCTTGAAGTGATTTCCCTTCTCTGAATCTAATGTTATGTAGAAAAGTCGATCTGTTCCGTTACGATCCGCTTCGCTGCGGTCTACTGCTTCTGTGCTGCTCACTTTCAGAATATCTCCTTCCATTGCCTCGGATGTATAGCGGGCAATTATTCTCCTTGGTTCCAAAGCATCACCTTGAGCGATCAGCCCGTTTTGCGCGAGAGCTGCCTCAACGAGGTCGAAGTAATGCGCGTTGTTGAGATGACCGTTCCTGTCGATGTATTCATGCGGTACGGTTACGTCTCTAGATGAGCATAGAACATTTTCTGATGTGATCGGCTTCGGACCGCGCCACGGATTGAGCTCGAGGGACTTCATCTCGCTGATATTTTCTGTGATCGATATCGGGCATTCCGCTGAAACAACAAGCTCACGTGTCTCAACGGTGATGAAGGTCCAGCAGATTGCGACTCTTGCGAGCATTTCCGACTCGGAGCCATTCACATCCTTCGAAGGGACAGATTCTACAGTATAGTAGCGTGGCATCAGCACATGCCTGTTCCTGCCCATCCATGTCCTTACCAGTATCTCTTCGCCAAGTCTCGGCATGCGATCGATCTCTGCGCGCTGGCTTGCAATGATCCAGTAGAAGCCCTGCTCGATAGCGGCCGCAGGACCGGTGCCTAGCGCCTCAACATGCTCATCGGAAATATCCTGAAGCACACTGAAAAAAGCAGATGTCTTCATGAGACCGCTCTCGTTGACATTGCACTCTCTGACAAGGGTCTTTTTTTCATAAACGCTGTTTGGTATTACTCTACTCATGATAAATGTTATGATAACACAAATGTGCGGCAAATAAAAACAGAGCGTCTCCGGTGACCGGTGCAGGGTGAATTTTTCGGTAGTTTATACCTTATTTTTCCAAATTATAATGCAATATTCACTCGGTCAAGGTATAATTAAACCAAATACGTTGGGAAAGTGTGTAATATGCACCCCCCTGGAAGGATCAGTTATGGATAAATATAAAGTAATCGAAGTAAAAGAGAGCATCTTTGCAGATAATGACAAGGATGCTGACAAGCTCAGAGCACAGCTCAAGGAGCAGGGAACATTTCTTCTCAATCTCATGTCTTCACCTGGTTCGGGCAAAACAACCACGCTCAAGGCTGTTCTGGAGCGTATCAAGGACAAGATCAATGTTGGAGTAATGGAAGCGGACATCGACTCTGATGTTGATGCAGCTGCTATCCAGGACATCGGCGTAAGATCCATTCAGCTCCATACCGGTGGAATGTGCCATCTCGATGCAGACATGACACGTCAGGGCATCAATGAATTCGGCACAGACGATCTGGACATGGTCGTACTCGAGAACGTCGGCAATCTCGTTTGCCCGGCAGAGTTCGACACAGGTGCGGTAAAGAACGCGATGATCCTCTCTGTACCTGAGGGCCACGACAAGCCGCTCAAATACCCGCTTGTTTTCACAGTATGCGACATTCTTATCATCAACAAGATCGATGTAATGCCATACTTCGATTTTGATATGGCTAAGGTTGAGGAGTACGCTCACATGCGTAACCCTGATCTCAAGATATTCCCTATCTCTGCTAAGACAGGTGAGGGTGTAGATGCGCTTTGCGACTGGCTGCTTGAGCAGGTTGCTGAGTGGAAGAAATAGCATAGTGGAAACAGCTAACGTAGAGCAATAATTAACAAGGAATAATAATTAACGGAAAATAAATTATAAAAGGAGAAAACTATGGCCAAAGAAATGACACGCGACGAGAAGATTTTTAAGCTTGGCAAGACCATCACTGACAGAGCGGCAGTTATGCTCGGCATGGAAAAGGTCACAACTGAATCCCCTGAATACTGGGGCATTAATTGTGGACTTATGTATGCAGCTGACAAGTATGGACAGAAGGTTGCTGATGACGGTCTGGATCTGCTTCTTAAGATGAAGAAGAGAGTTCCTCTGACTAAGGCACAGCTTATCGAGAAGACAGGCTTTGAGGAGCCATATATCGACACAGTGCTGGAGGCAATGTGCCAGGCGTCACTGATTGAGTTTCACAAGGAGAACCTTGATGGTAAGAACCCTAATCATGAGATGCGCTGGGTACTCGATATGTTCGTACCCGGAAGTGCAGAGATCATGGTAATGAGAGAAGGCCTTACAGATGCATACCCACAGGTTGCAGAGTTCTTTGAGCACATGTCTCGTCTGCCACTGGAAGGAATTACAGAAATGGTACCACAGGGTGGCGCAGGCATCGGTATGAAAGTAATTCCTGTTGAAGCAGCTATTCCTGCAGAAACAGAGACTCTTCCTACTGAGCATCTTTCGCATTGGCTTGACAAATATGAAGGACAGATCGGCGTAGGCGTTTGCTCATGCCGTAGACAGCAGAGAATCAGAGGAGAGGGCTCCGGAGATATCGAAACAGACTGGTGCATCGGTGTTGGTGACTTTGCCGATTACTGCCGTGAGACAGGAATGGGACATGACATCACTAAGGAAGAGGCACTTGAGATACTCAAGAAGGCAGAAGAGAAGGGATATGTTCACCAGACTACAAACATCGATGGTGATCAGAAAATCTTCGGACTTTGTAACTGTGCAGTCGGCGTTTGCAATGCACTGAGAACTTCACAGCTCTTTAATACACCTAACCTTTCAAGATCAGCATTTACTGCAGAAGTAGATCCTGAGAAGTGCGCAGCTTGCGGTAAGTGCGTAGAGACTTGCCCTGCAGGAGCAGTAAAGCTCGGACAGAAGCTTTGCACTAAGAACGGTGAGATTGAATATCCTAAGAGAACGCTTCCTGATGAGACTCCATGGGGAAGACATATGTGGAATCCTAATTACAGGAACGAGCATGGCGTTATCCAGACTTATCCTACAGGAACAGCACCTTGCAAGGCTGCATGCCCACTGCACATTGCTATTCAGGGATACATCAAGATGGCAAGCGAGGGAAGATATCAGGATGCTCTTAAGCTGATCAAGAAGGACAATCCATTCCCTGCAATTTGCGGATCCATCTGCCACAAATACTGCGAATCAGAATGTATGAGAGGCTCTGTAGACGAAGCTCTGGCTATCGACGATATCAAGAACTTCATTGCTCATCAGGATCTTAAGGAAGAGCACAGATATGTACCTCCAATGAATTCCAGCACACGTGAGCCGTTCGATCAGAAGATCGCTATCATCGGTGCAGGTCCTGCAGGACTTTCATGCGCATATTTCCTGGCAATCGAAGGTTACTCACCTGTAGTATTCGAGAAGGAAAACAGCCTCGGCGGAATGATGATGAACGGTATTCCTAACTTCCGTCTCGAGAAGGAAGTTGTTAATGCAGAAATCGACATTCTCAAGGAGATGGGAGTTCAGTTCAAGACAGGCGTAGAGGTTGGTAAGGACGTTACAATCGAAGAGCTCCGCAAGGAAGGCTACAAGGGCTTCTTCGTAGCAGTCGGACTCCAGAATGGCGGCGTTCTGGCTATCCCTGGCGGAGATGCTAAGAACGTTATGTCCGGAATCGACTTCCTCAAGGGCGTTAATACAGGCAAAGCAAAGAAGCTTTCCGGAAACGTTGTTGTTATCGGCGGCGGAAACATCGGAGCTGACGTTGCTCGTACAGCTGCTCGCTGGGGAGCAAAGAGCGTATCACTGTACTGCCTCGAGTCTTACGACGAGATGCCAATGGGCGAAGAGGATCAGGAACTCTGCAAAGCAGACGGCGTTAAGATCAATGCAGGCTGGGGACAGACAGAGATCGTAGTTAAGGACGGCAAGTGCGCAGGAATCAAGTTTGAGAAGTGCACAAGCGTTAAGGACGCACAGGGCAGATTTGCTCCTGAATTCGATTCAGCTACAACAACTGAAGAGGCTTGCACAACTGTACTGTACTGCATCGGACAGAAGGTTGACTGGGCAGACCTCCTCAAGGGAACTAAGGTTGAGTTCAACAAGAACGGCACAGCTATTGCTGACCCTGTAACAATGCAGACAGCAGAGCCTGACATCTTCGTAGGCGGAGATGCTTACACAGGCCAGAAGTTTGTTGTAGATGCAATTGCAACAGGACGTGAGGGTGCAGTATCGCTTCACAGATACGTAAACGTTGGACAGTCACTGACTATCCATAGAAATACAAGACACTTCGACGTGCTTGACAAGGATGGCGTAGTTCTTACACCGGACAACTTCAAGAAGCCTGCACGTAACAAGTGTGGAATTGATGAGTCCAAGAAGCTGACAATGAATGACGAGAGACTGATCTTTACAGAAGAGCAGATCAAGTCAGAGGCTTCAAGATGTCTTACATGCGGACGCAGCATCGTTGATACCAACGCTTGCCTCGGATGCGGAATCTGCACAACAAAGTGCGAATTTGATGCAATTCATCTGAACCGCACTAACCCTAAGTGCGCAACAATGATTCCATCCGAAGACAAGTTCAAGGCTATCGGACCATATGCAGCACAGCGTGAGATCAAGATCATCAAGAAGAAGATCGCTCAGAAACTGGGCAAGTAATCAATGGAAACGGCAGCCCGTAAAAGGGCTGCCTTCTAATAAGGAGTTAATAATGCACGAACTGGGTATTGTAAATTATGTCGTAAAACAGGTCGAAAAACTTGCGGTCGAAAACGAACTTACCAGAGTTGAATCGGTCACTCTCGAATTCGGCGAGGTATCCGGAGTAGTTCCGTCATATCTTGTCAAATACTGGGACTGGTATGTTAAGAAAGAGGAGCATGCTGCTCTGCTTGGCGATTCTGTCCTGAAATATGAGACACTGCCGGCGATAACATGGTGTGACAACTGCAAAGGTCAATATCCGACTGTGCAATATGGTAAGACCTGTCCGTACTGCGGCAGCGGGGAGACCTGGCTGCTCAAAGGGCAGGAAATGAATATTAAGGAGATAGTGGCAGAATAATGAAGGATCTTAAACATTTACTTTATTTTGAAAATCTGCTCCTCGAGGCAAATAATGAGCTCGTCGCTCAGGCTAAGAAAGACAATAAGGTATGTGTTGCGTTCACCTGCGAGAGTGTCCCTGAGCCTCTGCTTAATCTTGAGGGCACTTTCTCTGTCAGACTTCGTGCACCTCGCACCGGCTCGATGGAGATGAGCACATACTACATGACAAGCTTCCTTTGTGAGTACACAAGAGCACTGCTGGAGAGAGCTCTTGAAGGCGGATTTAATTTTGCAGACTGTGTGATCTCACCTGACGGCTGTTCGATGATGAACCGCTGCGTAGAGAACATGGAGCTTCTCAAAACCATGAACAAAGATAAGGACAAGTTCTTTTATGAGTTCATGGAGATACCTATGAAGTGTGATGAAAACGGGCTTAATCTTTACATTCTGCAGTGCAGGAATCACATTCTTAAGCCTCTTTCGGAGACCTTCGGCATCGACACTTCAGAAAAGGCTTTGCGCAAAGCGGTCGAGGAACACAACAGGATCTGCGAGCTGATCCGTGCTATCGGAGATTTCCGCAAAGAAGAGAATCCTCGAATTACAGGATATGAATTCCATATCCTTACACTGGCAACTTATGTAGCACCTCATTATCTGCTGATAGATAAGCTGGAAGAGACTCTTGAGGAACTCAAGACAAGAGAGCCGGATGCGGTAAACCCTTACCGTGTAAGAGTCGTTCTTACAGGTTCCGAGATCGATGACATGGATTATGTCAAACTGGTAGAATCCTGCGGAGCTTATGTATGCGCAGACAGATTCTGCCTCGGTTCGCTTCCGGGAAGAGTTCCTATCGAACTGAATGATGACGATGACATCCTTACTCAGGTATGCCGTCACTACATCACTCACAGCCAGTGCCCTCGTTACATGAACATGCCTAAGATGACCGGCAGACGTGACTATATCAACGAACTGGCCAAGGAATACAATGCTGATGGCATCATTTACGAGCAGGTCAAATTCTGCGATCCATGGGCATATGAGAAGATGGTAGGCGGACGTGTTCTGGAGGATGACTACAATTATCCTGTTCTTACAGTAGACAGACCGTACTCGATCGATTCGGGTGCAGGCCAGATGCGCACCAGAGTACAGGCTTTCGTAGAGAGCATTGAGATAAAGAAACTTCAGAGAGGTGGAATCAATGGCTAAGAAAATAGGTTCAGAGGCCCTTGGCCGCTTTTACAAAGAGGGAAGCAAGGTAAGAACACGCCGGGAGTGGCGTGGTGTTAAGGACACAGCCTATGACTTCTCAAGATGGCTCGTAATAATGGGCACACTCGGTAAATTCATTATTAAGCCGAGAAACATGAAGGCTATGCTTCGTTACAGATGGATGGCTAACTATCTGGCTGTTCCGATGATGGTAGACAGACATACTCAGGGCCTGCGTGGTGAGTATCTGCGCATGTGCCATGCTGAGCAGGATCTGATCATCGACGACGTTGCAAAGCTGCTGGATAAGCTCTTTAAGGGCGACCGCCGTATCGGCAATGATGAAGAATTCTCCAAGAAGGTAGTCCTTGTAGACGAAAATGAGATGACCGCAGTCATGATGGGATTCCCTATGCTGGAGACACTCAGCAGAGAGACTCCTTCCACATACGTACCGGTACTGCTCAACCAGCACTCCATGGAATACTACATGGATATCGCTGAGGAATTCGGTCTTGCACCTGACGTATGTCCGATGCCTGAGGCAGAGGCCGGGGTATCCATCAATGATGATGCACCTGTACTCGGCGCTTGCGCGATCCAGTGCAATACGACTTGCGACGGTTCGCTTCTTGGTAACGGAGTTATTTCCAAGAGACTCGAACTTGAGGATGGAATTCCTGTATTCCAGCTCGCAGCTCCTCTTCGTCACCGCGAGGATGATGTTCAGGAGTATGCGGCACAGGAGATCCGCAACGCTATCGCTTTCATTGAAAAGCATACCGGCGCAAAATGGGATTGGGATGCATACTTCGAATGCGCAAAGAGAGTAAATCTGGCTACACGCTGCCGCCAGGAGTGGCTCGACATGAACAAGACAGATTACCCGCAGGTGTTCGGTTCCAACCTTGCACTGTATACTGAGACTAACTACATGGCTATCTGCGGAAGAGTTCCTGCTTTTGCCAAGGTCGACAGAAAGCTGACCAAACTCGCAGAGAAGGCATACAAGAAAAAGAAGATGATGGCTAAGGAATACAGACATAGAGCAATCATCTGGGGCGTTCAGTCACACTACTATTTTGACTTCCTGCTCTGGCTCTTAAACTGCTGGGGTATCGTTCCTCTGACAGACATGCTGTCAATGGTTTCGACCAAGGAGATCGCAGAAGTCGATACACCGGAGAATCGTGAGCAGGCATACTACGACATGGCATGGCTCACTGAGAACATGATCATGCGTAACCGTACACATGGCGGATACAAAGTGCTGCTTGATGAGCTCTGGGACTTTGTTGAGGAATTCAATGCAGACATGGTAATTCTGTGGGAGCATATGAGCTGCAAGGCGCTGGACGGCATGCACGGAATGTTCGAGGACAGAGCAAGAGAGAAAGGCATCAATCTTGTATGGGTAGAGCATGATCTCTTCGATCCTCGTATTATTTCAAGACAGGGCGTGCGTGATCAGATCAACAACTACATGCGCACGGTAATGCGTGAAGAACCGATCGATCCGTCACTCGAAGTACTGCCTGATGATCAGTCATGGTAAGGAGGTAAATATGTGTAAGAAATGTAAATGCTGCAGCAAACTGCCTTGGTGGTCAAAGCTTCTCATCGCTACAACAGGTATCTTCGGACTTCTGTTTACGGTATATTTCTTCAATCTGGACATGAAGCTCACCGCAATGATGGAGCCGTGGCTGCTCAAGTGGTATGACCATGTAGACAGAGACAAACATCTTTAATAAAGAGGATTCGGGGCGGGAAAACTGCCTCGAATTTTTTATTTATCCTGATTGTTATTTTTTTATTGCGATAGCATTAAAAATAAAGCAAGAAATGCATGTATTACGTATCTTTTGTAATGTCTTTTGATTTTTAAAGTGATATAATTTAAAGGCCTATATAGGTGTGTTGCTTATTGTGCGCTCCGACAGGCAAGAAGAAAAAAGAAAGGAAAAGAAACTATGATAATTCTGGTTGTTAATACAGGAAGCTCATCGCTTAAATATCAGCTTATCAACATGGAAGGTCACGATGTTCTGGCAAAGGGACTTTGCGAGAGGATCGGCGAAGACGGACACATGAACTATAAGGCTCATGGTGAGACCGTTTTTGACAAGGATATTCCACTGCCGGATCACGGCGTTGCAATGCAGCTGGTCATTGATGCACTGACGGATAAGGAGTACGGCGTTATTTCTGATATGAATGATATCGGAGCTGTAGGTCACAGAATAGTACAGGGCGGATATCTTTTCGAGAAGTCAGAGATCGTTACGGAGAAGACTAAAGAGGGTATAGACGAGCTGTCAGTACTTGGACCACTTCACAATCCACCTGCACTGGTAGGTATTCGTGCATGCGAGAAAGTACTGCCTAACGCACCTGGAGTTGTCGTATTCGATACCTCATTCCATCAGACAATGCCTGATGAGTGCAAGCTCTATCCTATCCCAAGAGAGTATGATGAGGTCTACCATGTACGCAAGTACGGTGCTCACGGAACGAGCCACCGCTATGTAGCTCAGAGATGTGCTGAGCTGATGGGCAAGGACCCTGCAGAGATCAACATCATCACATGCCACCTCGGCAACGGATCATCCATAACAGCTGTAAGAGGCGGAAAGTGCTACGACACTTCAATGGGACTGACCCCTCTTGACGGACTCATCATGGGTACACGTTCGGGATCGATCGACCCTACAGTTGTAAGCTTCCTTAACGAGCAGACAGGCAAGAGTGCAAGCGAGATCGTAAACGAGCTCAACAAGAAATCAGGACTGCTGGCAGTATCCGGAGTATCCGGAGACCTCAGATATGTAAGAGAGGCAGCAGCTAGCGGCAACAAGAATGCTCAGACAGCACTCGACATGCTCTATAAGTCGATCCGCCACTACATCGGAGCTTATGCAGCTGAGATGGGCAGCGTGGATGCTATCGTATTTACAGCAGGTATCGGAGAAAATTCTTACGAGACAAGAGAAGAGGCTTGCGAGAACCTCGGATTCATGGGCGTTACCATCGACAAGGAGAAGAACGCTTGCAGAGGTGAGGAAGTCGAGATCACAGGTGAGGATTCCAAGGTAAGAGTATTCGTCATCCCTACTAATGAGGAGCTGATGATCGCCATGGATGCTGAGGAACTCACAAAGGATCTGTAAAAAGTCGTTTGAAAACTTATAGTTTCATATAAATAATAACGTATCACTATTAATTAAGGAGAAAAAGTATGATCAAGAGAGAATTCAAAACAATGGACGGCAACAATGCTGCTGCTCATGTCTCCTATGCGTTCACAGAGGTATCGGGAATCTACCCTATCACTCCGTCCTCGCCAATGGCTGACTATGTTGACCAGTGGGCTGCTGCCGGAAGAAAGAACATCTTCGGTTCAACAGTAAAGGTTCTGGAGATGGAATCCGAGGGTGGTGCAGCAGGTGCTGTTCACGGTTCACTCGGAGCCGGTGCGCTGACAACTACTTACACTGCTTCCCAGGGACTTCTGCTCATGATTCCTAACATGTACAAGATCGCCGGAGAACTGCTTCCTGCAGTATTCCACGTATCAGCACGTACAGTTTCGACTCATGCTCTGAACATTTTCGGTGACCACTCAGACGTTTATGCATGCCGTCAGACAGGCTTCGCAATGCTCGCTGAGGGTAACGTACAGGAAGTAATGGACCTCGCTCCTGTAGCTCATCTGGCTGCAATCGAAGGAAGAGTTCCTTTCCTGAACTTCTTCGATGGATTCAGAACATCACACGAGATCCAGAAGATCGCTATCTGGGATTATGAAGATCTCAAGGATATGTGCGACATGGATGCTGTTAACGAATTCAGAGACAAGTGCCTGAATCCGGATCATCCACATCTTCGTGGATCACACGAGAACGGCGACGTATTCTTCCAGCACAGAGAAGCTTGCAACAAGTACTATGATGCAGTTCCTGAAGTTGTTGAGAAGTACATGGCTAAGATCAATGAGAAGCTCGGAACTGACTATCAGCTCTTCAACTACTATGGTGCTGAGGATGCAGAGAGAGTTATCATCGCAATGGGTTCACTTTGCGACGTTGCTGAGGAAGTTATCGACAACCTCAATGCTAACGGCGAGAAGGTCGGAATCGTTAAGGTAAGACTGTACAGACCTTGGAGAGCAGACAAGCTGATCGCAGCTCTGCCTAAGACTGTAAAGAAGGTTGCTGTTCTTGACAGAACTAAGGAACCTGGTTCACTCGGTGAGCCTCTCTACCTCGATGTTGTTACATCATTCGCAGAAGCAGGTCTTGACGTTGACGTTATCGGCGGACGTTACGGACTTGGTTCAAAGGATACACCTCCTGCTTCAGTATTCGCTGTTTATGACGAGCTGAAGAAGGACGATCCTAAGAAGAAATTCACTATCGGTATCGTTGACGACGTTACAGGTCTCTCACTTGAGGAGAAGCCTGCTCCTATTACTGCACCTGCAGGAACTAAGGAGTGCAAGTTCTGGGGTCTCGGCGGAGACGGAACTGTTGGAGCTAACAAGAACTCCATCAAGATCATCGGAGACCACACAGATAAGTACGTACAGGCATACTTCCAGTATGACTCCAAGAAGACAGGCGGAGTTACTATTTCTCACCTGAGATTCGGTGACAAGCCAATCAAGAGCTCATACTACATCAACAAGGCTGACTTCGTAGCATGCCACAACCCTTCATACATTGATAAGGGATTCAAGATGGTTCAGGACGTTAAGCCGGGCGGCACATTCCTGATCAACTGCCAGTGGACACCTGAAGAAGTTGGCGAGCATCTCGATGCAGCTGCTAAGAAGTACATCGCTGAGAACGATATCAATCTGTACACTATCAATGCTATCGAGCTTTGCGCTAAGATCGGAATGGGCAAGAGAACAAATACTACTCTCCAGTCCGCATTCTTCTCACTTGCAGACATCATGCCAAAGGCTGATGCTATCGAGTACATGAAGGCAGCAGCTACAAAGTCCTACCTGAAGAAGGGCCAGGATATCGTAGACATGAACCACAAGGCAATCGACGCAGGAGCAGATGCTCTCGTTAAGATCGATGTACCTGAAGAGTGGAAGAACCCTGCAGCAGACCCTGCAAAGGCTCCTCTTGAAGGACCTGCAAAGCTGGTTAAGCAGGTTGAGACAATCCTCAATCCTATCGACAACATGGACGGAGACAGCCTGCCTGTATCCACATTCCTGCCACACGTTGACGGTGAGTGGGAACTCGGAGCTTCCGCTTACGAGAAGAGAGGCGTTGCTGTTACAGTTCCTGAGTGGAATCCTACAACTTGCGTACAGTGCAACAACTGCGCATATGTATGTCCACACGCTACTATCAGACCTTACATGCTGACTGATGCTGAGGTTGCAGCTGCACCTGAAGGCTTCAAGGCAGTAGACGTTAAGGCAGGCAAGGGCAAGGGCGAGTACAAGTACAGCCTCGCTGTATCCCCGCTCGACTGCATGGGCTGCGGAGTTTGCGTAACAGTTTGCCCAACCAAGTCACTCGAGATGAAACCACTCGAAGAGCAGCTCCCAGAGCAGAAGAACTTCGATTACGCTGTTAAGAGCATCGCTGAGAAGGCTGACGTTATTGATAACACTGTTAAGGGCTCACAGTTCAAGAAGCCTCTGCTCGAGTTCTCAGGCTCTTGCGCAGGATGTGCTGAGACTTCATACGCTAGACTGATCACTCAGCTCTGCGGAGATCACACATTCATTTCAAACGCTACAGGTTGCTCATCCATCTGGGGCGGCCCTGGAGCAACTGCACCTTATACAACAGATGCAGAAGGTCACGGACCTGCATGGAACAACTCACTCTTCGAGGACAATGCTCAGCATGGTCTTGGAATGAGAATGGCTGTTAAGGCTAGAAGAGCTGCTATCAAGGATCAGGTAGTTGCACTTGTTGAGGCAGGAGTACCTGCTGAGGTTAAGGAAGCTGCTGATGCTTGGCTGGCTGTATTCAACGATGCAGTAGAATCCAAGAAGGCAGGAGAGGCTCTCGTTGAGGCTCTTGAGAAGGCCGGAATCGGTGCTGAGATCGTAGCTCGTAAGGATCTCCTCGCTGAGAAGACTGTATGGATCTTCGGTGGAGACGGCTGGGCTTATGATATCGGTTACGGCGGACTTGATCACGTACTTGCTTCAGGCGAGAACGTAAACGTAATGGTATTCGATACTGAGGTTTACTCCAACACAGGTGGACAGGCTTCCAAGTCCTCCAACATCGGTCAGGTAGCTCAGTTCGCAGCAGCAGGTAAGGAAGTTGCAAAGAAGTCACTGTCACAGATCGCAATGGCTTACGGTTATGTATACGTTGCACAGATCGCAATGGGAGCTAACCCTAACCAGACTATCAAGGCTCTGACAGAGGCTATCGCATACGACGGACCATCCCTGATCATCGGATACTCACCATGCGAGATGCACTCCATCAAGGGCGGCATGATGAACTGCCAGCAGGAGATGAAGAAGGCTGTAGAGTGCGGTTACTGGAACCTCTTCAGATTCAACCCTGCAGCAGAGACAGGCAGCAAGTTCACTCTGGACAGCAAGGAGCCTAAGGACGGATATCAGGAATTCCTGATGAACGAGGCTAGATACTCCAGACTGACAAGAGAGAACCCTGAGAGAGCTAAGGACCTCTTCGCTAAGAACGAGGCTTCAGCTAAGGAAAGATACGAGAAACTCAAGAAGTTCGTAGACTTCTACTCAGCTGAGTAATATCCTAGATAATCTATAATAAAAGGAGCAGTGAGAAATCACTGCTCCTTTTTACGTATTATAAAATGATCCGCATATACACTTTGGGCTCCGAATCCTTCCCGAAAGCACTCCGCTCGCCGACGTGTATCAGTGCGACCTCTGAAGGAATTGAAAATTAGCTGTTCGGAATTATATCTGTGCAGATGTTTATCTGGAGCTTTTGATCGCACGATCTATTTTGCGTGCAGCCTCTTTCTTGGCCTGGGACTCACGCTTGTCGTAGTTATGCTTGCCTCGGCAGAGACCGAGCTCAACTTTGCAGCGGCCGTTCTCGTCAAGATATACCGAAAGCGGGATCAGGGTGAGACCCTGCTGCGTCTTGACTGTGCCGTAAAGCTTGTTGATCTCCCTGCGGTGCATCAGCAGTGTACGTGGTCTGAGTGGATCCACGTTCCAGCGATTGCCCTGTTCGAAAGGCGCGATATGCATTCCGGTCACAATAAGCTCGCCCTTGCTGGTTATCTTAGCATAGCTCTCCTTGATGCTGACCTTGCCGGCACGGATGGATTTGATCTCGGTGCCTGTGAGGACAATACCTGCTTCGTATTTTTCTTCTATGAAAAAGTCATGATACGCCTTCTTGTTATTGGCGATGACCTTGCGTGTGCGTTTTGCCATTAGAACCTCTTGATAATGTCCGGATATTTTTAGAATCTCTGAATTTTATTGAATGGGAAGAGACGGAGGACCGCTTTGCCTCTGATCTGATCCACGGTAATGCAGCCGACCTCATCTGTACGTGAGTCGACGCTTACTACACGGTTATCACCGAGAGCATAATACTCGCCATCCGGTACAACGAATGTTTCGCCCGGGAGAGGAGTATCTACAGGTGGCGTGATACCGTCTCTGATATAGTCTTCGACATATGCCTCACCATTTATGTAGAGCTGATCGTCGATGATCTGGATCTTATCGCCCGGAAGACCGATGATACGCTTGATGAGGAGCTTTGTGCCGCCGGTCTCTTCGTTGATAAGGTCGCTTTCGAAGATAACGATGTCACCACGCTGCGGTGTTGCATGCTTGTAGGCGCGCTGATACATGATGATGTAATCATTAGGCTGCAGAGTCTCGAGCATGGATGTCTGCTTTACGATAGTAGGCCTGATGAAGAAGAGCACGATGCCCGCGAGTATTACGGCGATCAGGATATCGATCAGAAGACTTTTGATGAAGCTTCCGGCGCTTTCTTCTTTAACTTGTTTTTCTTTATTTTCCAATTTATACTCCTGTCTGAGTTATTCAGCTGCAAACGATGAAGAACCCGTTTTTTTAAGTATTGATGTAAATCTGTCCGGCAGCTTGGCTGTATAGCTGTGGCCTGCGAGATACTCGAGCTCCGGAATGTTACTGAGATCGGATGCAAATTCGAGTCTGTAGGCATGCAGAAGTTGTGTGCTGAGGTCGTATTTCCTGAGGAGCAGCTGGTTGAGCTCGCGTGAGGATCTGACTGCATATTTGCTGTCGCCGATAATAGGATGTCCGATGCTGGCAAGATGAGCTCGGATCTGATGAGAACGCCCTGTTACAAGCTCGACCTCGACAAGTGTTGCGTCAAAGCTGCGATCGTGTCCGTCAGAGATCGACAGATGTTCCTTGGGCCTTACGATAGTCTTGATATACAACTCGTTCTCTGCGCCCCTAGGATCGATGGTGACCTTGTTACTTCTGGCATCCTTTACAAGCGTACCTTCCAGTACGCGCTCGGATTCGAGGCGGCCGCTTACTATCGTCATGTAATACTTGCTGACCAGGTCCTCCCTGATGATCCTGTTGAGACCCTTGAGAGCGGCCGCGGTCTTCCCGAACAGCACCAGCCCTGTCGTATTACGGTCTATGCGGTTGGCAGGTGCAGGAGAGAAGACCCTTTCGTTACGCGGGTCATATTCTCCTTTTTCGATCAGATAATCCTTGACCTGATTGGCGAGGTGATTCTTCTTCTCGTTGCTGTCACCGTGAGTAAGCAATCCGAACGGCTTGTCAGCGATGAGTATGTTGGCATCCTCGTAGACTATGCCGAACTGCCGCTTCGCTTTGCCGCGAGACTTAGCATGTGTCTGATCACCGATGAACTTCTTCAGGACTTCGTCAGAGAGGTAGAGGGTAAGGACCTCATCCTCCTGCAGCATGTATGCCTCGTCGCGGCGCTTGCCGTTGACCTTGACATCTTTACGTATTATCTTGTATATCTCGCCAAGAGATGCATTTCGCAGATACTTTCTCAGAAATCTGTCGAGCCTGCGGCCGGCATCGTTGGCAGTTATTTTAATTTCTCTCATGTGCGCAATTATATCACAAAAGCATATGCTTGTGGTATAATAGCAGAAGTACTTTAACGAATGGAGAGCGTGATGAGAAATTTCTTTCATAATATAAGTGATATTCTCCTGGCAATACTCATCGTAGCAGTTTGTGCGGGTGTGATTTTCTGGCGCATGCATATCATAATGCAATACCCTGAGAAAGTCGTAAATGCACAGCAACAGCAGCAGGTGGAACAGCAGGATGAAGACGCCGCTGAAACTGACGCACAGGACGATGCTGCGGATGAAGAAGCTAAGGGTTAGATGAGGTAGAACTATGATAAACGATTACAATCTTACACTGCTGACTGATTTCTATGAGATCACGATGGCAAACGGTTATTTTCAGTCAGATATCAGAGACGCAGAAGCGTGCTTTGATGTTTTCTTCAGAAGAGTGCCTGATGGCGGAGGCTTCGCGATCATGGCCGGCCTGGAGCAGATCATCAAATATATGAAGGGACTGAAATTCACTGAGGAGGATGCTGAGTATCTAAGAAGCAAGAAGTGCTTTAACGAGGAGTTCATTCAGTATCTCCTGAACTTTGAGTTCAAGTGCGACGTGTGGGCGGTACCGGAAGGCTATCCTATCTTCCCTTATGAGCCGGTAATGATAGTCAAGGGACCGATCATTCAGGCACAGTATGTCGAGACTTTTATTCTGATGCAGTTCAACCACCAGAGCCTGATCGCAACTAAGTCAAGCAGAATAGTAAGAGCAGCACAGGGCAGACCTGTCATGGAGTTCGGTACAAGAAGAGCTCAGGGCGGAGATGCAGCAATATTCGGTGCAAGAGCATCATATATTGCAGGATGCGTAGGAACAGCATGTACGATCGCAGACAGAAACTATGGTATACCGGCACTCGGAACAATGGCTCACAGCTGGGTACAGAGCTTTGACAGCGAGTACGAGGCATTCAGAAAATACACAGAGCTTTATCCTGAGAACGCAACACTTCTCATCGATACATACAATGTTCTGAAGTCGGGTCTTCCTAATGCCATCAAGGTATTCAAGGAGCTGAAGCCTGCGAAGATGGGAATTCGTATCGATTCCGGAGATATCACATATCTGACAAGAGAGTGCCGCAGGATACTCGATGAAGAGGGTCTGCAGGATTGCAAGATCGTTATCAGCAACTCACTTGACGAATACATTATCAGAGATGTAATTCTTGAAGGCGCCAAGATCGATTCATTTGGTGTAGGTGAGCGTCTGATCACAGCAAGATCCGAGCCTGTTTTCGGTGGAGTATACAAGCTGTCAGGCATCGAGAGAAACGGCGAGATGGTACCTAAGATGAAGATCTCCGAGAACGTTGAGAAGATCACTAACCCGGGATTCAAGAAGGTCGTAAGATTTTACGCCAAGGATACGGGGAAAGCGATGGCCGACGTTATCATGCTGAACGATGAGCCGACACCTAACGGCAAGCCATATGAGATATTCGATCCTAATGCAGTATGGAAGAGAAAGATCCTCGAGAATTATGAAGTAAAGGATCTGCTTGTCAAGATCTTCGAAGACGGAAAGTGCATCTATGACTGTCCGGATATTCAGGAGATCCGCAAGACCTGCACAGAGCAGCTCGAAACACTCTGGGGCGAAATGCTGAGATTTGAGAATCCGCAGACATATTATGTGGACCTCTCCAAGCCTCTCTGGAATCTCAAGCATGATCTGCTGAACAAATATGGTGCAGAGCATAAATAAATAAGAGACATGCAAGTCGGAGCACAGACTCCGGCTTGCATTTTGTTATTGACCGGCTGTGGATACCGGCAACTTGACACAGATGAAATAGAATGGTATTATTTCTTCCTGCCATAGAGATATGGGGGTGTAAAGGTTTCGACAGGTGTTCGGAACGAAAATAAGCGAGCCGTGGTGATGATCCACGTAAAAAGCATTCGTTTAAAAGAAACGCTAAAACAAACAACAATTTCGCAATGGCTGCATAGCAGCCCGCGTGTCAGCCTTAGTTCCTCTGCAGGCTAGGGATCTGGCATCATTTATGCAGAACCCCCTTGTGTGAGCTCCCGGTAGCATAAGGGACTTACGGGATAGTCTGACATCAGTCTGCCGACGTGACGGTTGCTCAGGCGAAACTTAAATCATCGGCTGCGCTCGGAGAAAGTTTTCCGGAAGGATTCTTGGACGTGGGTTCGACTCCCACCACTTCCACCAGAATTTGGGCCGTAGGGGCAAAATCCCTGCGGCTCTTTTATTGCAAGGGTTTCAGGGCTTTTATGTGAAAAATGTTGGTATATCAGCGTTTTTAGTTACTTTCAGTGCTTATACGTTGCTTATACGATGCTCGATAAAATTTATGTCGCGGAATAGTGATTCATTCAAAAATATGTCGTGAATGACGACTAACGACTCCTTAGATACTAACCATTTTTCGCATGCTTTATTTTTTTCGGATTTTGTTAACAGAAAATGTCATCGCAGATTTCCTCTTCCGCGGCTTCCGGTGTTAAATAGAGGCATAAAGGAGGTGCAGTTATGAGAAAAGAATTATTCGCACTGGTACTCGATGATGAGCATTACGATCTCATCGTGAACTCAATGATAGAGATGAAAAACAAGCTGACAAGAGAAGGACGATATACAGATGCAGTTGATGAAGCACTGATCAAGTTCCTGTCAGCAAAGAAGAAATACATATAGCGAACATAGAGAGCAGCCGGTGGCTGTTCTTTTTATGCTATACTTACCATACAAACTTGAAGTTGTAGGAGGGTGCGATATGAAAAATGGGGTGAAGCCAAATCCAAATTCAATTCATCCTATTGCGG
>JAKSSO010000020.1 GCA_024403055.1 Mogibacterium sp.
ACAGATGAATAGGCGGCCGGCTGGGTCCTGCGGGATGCGGCAAGACAACGCTTCGGGATGTGATAGGCGGACTTGATGAAGTCAACAGCGGTAACATCATAGTGGATGGCGATCAGATCACACGTAAGCCAGCGTCGCACATTGACACTGTAAGAAATGCCAAGATCGGATACATCTTCCAGAACTTCAATCTTCTTGATGACAAAACAGTCTTCGAAAACGTGGCAATTGCCCTCAGAATGGTCGGCATACGAGACGATAAGGCGATTGAACAGCGGGTGCAGTATTGCCTCGAGAAGGTGGGAATGTATCAGTATCGCAAGAAGAGAGCCGGCGCTCTTTCAGGCGGACAGAGACAGAGAGTTGCGATAGCGCGGGCCATCGTCAAGAATCCTAAGATTATAATTGCGGATGAGCCAACAGGAAATCTCGACAGTGCCAATACGCTGGAGATAATGAATATCATCAAGACCATCTCCAAGGAGAGGCTGGTCATTCTGGTAACGCATGAACGCAATATCGCTGAGTTCTATTCGGATCATGTTGCGGAGATGTCCGATGGCAAGATCATCAAGGCCTACGATAACGACTCCTCTAGATATCTGGACTACCAGCTGGAGAACAAAATATATCTGCAGGATATGCCTGTGCAGAAGCAGTTCGCTAACGAGGAGATGAGTGTCAGACTATACAGCGACGAAGAGAGACAGGCAGACATCAAGCTCGTAATAAAGGGCGGCAACCTGTATATCGATACAGGCGGCAAGCTTAATGTTGTGGATGAAACAGCCAATATTGAGCTTGTAGATGACCATTACAAGGCGATGGATGAGACTGTCTTTGACAGTAATTCTTTCGAATATGATGTGTATCTGCCGGAGGATTTCAGGGCAAAATACACATCGATATACAAATTCAGTAATATGATTGGAAAGGGATGGGAAACAGTCAAGGGATTCAAGCGTATTCGTAAGATCCTCCTGCTGGGATTTGTCTTTGCGGCAATGTTTGCTTTCCTGGCGATCAGCAATGTATTCGGAATATTCGATGTTCAGCCTGAGGATTATCTGACGACAAGCGCGGATTATGTGACGGTGTCCAATCCCCAGAGGAATGACAAGCTGATGAAGCTTGTCGCGTCATTGGACGGAGTCGACTATGTAATACCGGGCACGACACTAAAGACCCTTATAATGCCACTTGACGATTATCTGCAGACGGCATATGCGAGTGCGGACCTCAATGTTTCGATTGCAATGACAAGCTCACTTAAAGCAGAAGACCTGATATATGGAACTCTGCCGCAGGGAGACCACGATATTATTCTTGACAAAATGGTCGCAGACGAGTTTTTTAGGGAAAACGGTGGAGCTGATGTCGGCCTGACGCAGGTAGAACAGATGGTGGGGCGCAGGATCACGATCGATAACCTTAAAGACTATACGATCACTGGTGTCAGCGACAGACGCTCGCCTGTCCTGTATGTTGATGAGAGCCAGATGATGTATATTCTGACGAATACAAGAGATCGTACAGCAGAGTTATCCTTCGGAGACGATGAAGAAAATAACCCTGTCATTACCGGAGACATAAAGGATATTGCAATTACTGATTCAAAGATAAAGGTAACTTCGGGCAGTAAGCCCGAGAAACCATATGAGGTCATAGTCAGCGAAGCGCACAAAGATGAGTTTGCCATCGGTAAGATACTTAAGACCAAAATGGCAGGTCACAAGCTCAAGGTAGTCGGATTCTATTCGAGTGACAGATACGGTGAGAATACACTGTATGTAAATGCAAGAACAATCGAACTGGATTACATCTCGAGACAGAAGAATTTTACAGCATGTACAGATAACGTAAAAATGCTCAGTTACATGCTGGAGAAGGAGGGTATTGCCTGCAAGATTAATACCGAAAGAGACAAACAGGCCTATATCGACAGGATGAAAGACTCGCTCACGGCATCGCTTCTTGTGGCGGGAATAATACTTTTGATTTCCCTGATCGAGATGTTCCTGATGCTGAGGTCGTCCTTCCTCTCAAGGATAAAAGAGGTCGGAACTTTGAGAGCGATAGGCTTGAAGAAGAGAGACATCTACAGGATGTTTATCGGAGAGATACTGGTCATCACATTCGTTACCGGTATTCCGGGTGTTGCTCTTATGTATTACATCATGTATAACGTGGTGAAGATCACGGCATATTTTTCAGGCATGTACATGGTCAAGCCGTTTATCGCTCTTATAGCATTCGCTGTCATACTGCTGTTCAACCTGCTGGTCGGACTGCTTCCTGTAGCGCGCACGCTCAGAAAGACACCGGCCGAGATCCTGGCAAGAACAGACATATAAATGAATCCAACATAAAAGATGGCATTTCTGCCATCTTTTGTTTTGCAATTGCTTACAGATAACGAACTTCAACTTCCTGAAGGTAACGTTCTTCCATTATTCTCTTGAGCCTTGCGACCAGCGGTATCCTGATGCCGAAATTTGCTACGGTCAGGTTGTCTTCTGCTGCATCGTTGATCTTGGTGCCTACTACGAATTCGACCTGGTCGGTCTGTCTCATGATGCGGATGAATCTTTTTGCTGCATCTTCGGGCATTTCCTTGAGAAGTGTATGTTTCTCAAGACGATCAGCGATCTCTGTGAGTGTTACCATGCCCTCTGTTACGAGATCTATGCCGTCGATCAGGCTGGTAGGCGGCAGATCCCCGGCTGAAGCAGGATCCGGCTGGAGCGTAACACCGAGTTCTCTTGCCACGATCCTGGCTGTTGTACCGCCACAGACGATAACATTGCCGTCATAGTTCCTTGCGATCTCGGCAAGCTGCTTATCATATTCCTTCAGTCGCGGAGCACCTGTGATGATGAGTGTACGACGAGGTTTGTGTACGCTGATCACGGCGCAGGTGATGTCATCGTTTGCTTTATAGTTGTCATACTGGTATGCCTGCGTAACTATCGCACGTGACAGATCTCGAGAAGAGATCTCCGGATTCTCCAGAAGGGTTTTCCTGACGAAGTTGCGCACGTTGTCGGTTCCCCATCCTTTTGTTCCGACATCTTCGTGTCCCGGGTTGTCAGGACCGAGGCTTACTCCTGCCTGAGCAACTCCGTCGCTGAAGAAGATCAGACGATCGCCGTTTACCATGTTGAAACTGGAATAATTGACGATCTCTTCCTTGACCGCTGCTTTACGGTGAAGTCTGCTCGGTTTTTTGACCCATTCTATAGGCTCTTCGTCATGAAATCTGAGGCTGGACGGATTGTCGTATTCAACGAGTCCTACCTGAATACGGTCCTTGTTAGGGGTGTATTCCATGTGAGCGATCGTGAAAGTGGCATAGCTGATGCCCATTTCCTTGTCTACAGGCAGAGTATCCATGATGATCTCTGCAGAATGTGTCAGTCGCATAGGCGAGAAGGAGAGCTTGTGGCCCATGTGTGCCGTAAGTGAAGCGAGTACGTTGGCCTTTACTCCGCTGCCCAGACCGTCAGACAGGGTCGCAACGATCCTGGTCTTGTCTTCGTTACGGCTGAGCAGGAAGACATCACCGCCTATCTTCTGTCCGTGTTTATATAATTGTGAATAGTCTATATCTATGCAAATATTATTCATTTTGTCAGTTTGAGGGGGCTTGCCCCCTGTATTTTAATTCTCTTCTACAAGTCCGTAATCCGATGAAGTATCCGAGTGCACGTTGAATTCCTCGATGATCGAGTTGAGCACGATCTCTGTTTCAGCAGCGTTTTCGCCAAGGAGAGATGCTATCTTCTGTACGGTACTGAGGGATCTGTTGATAACATCCTCGGCCTTGTTGACAACTGCTTCACGTCTAACTGTCGGTGTAGTGATATCGTCAAAAAGGGCACCGAGGAGACGCTTGTTTTCAACAAGGAAGAAGGTGACTCTCATGACACGTCCCTTGAACTTGAATCTGTACTGAGCCGGCTTGGACATGAAGAACTGGTCACTGAATTTCTCTGACCACGGCACGAAAGCCGAGATCGGAGTTCCGCGGAATGCCTTGAGTCCCTCGGCGTCGAGAAAGCTTTCCGGATAGTCTTCGAATATATCGACAAATCGCTTGTTACAATCTGCAATATTGAGCTCATTGTCTACTATTACTACGCCGCTCGGGATGGTAGACAGAAGGATGTCGACTTTACTCTCTGCTTCCTTACGCATCTTTGTTACGCACATTTCAGGTTCGGAAAGACCGGAGAGAAGGGCTTTGGCCATGTCTCTGCAGGTCTGATAGCCGCATCCGCCGCAGTTGAGTTCATCCTCACGCCCGTGCTTGCCGAGCTTGAGCATGGCTTTCTCAAATTCTTCTTCTGTGAAATCACGATTATCAACAGCCTTGTATTGTGTCCTGTTACCCTTAAGGATGCCGTAACCTTCATCGAGCACCTTGCGTGCGAAGTCTTCGTCGCCCTCGAACAGATCCTCTTCGCTGAGACGCTCGATAACATAATCGGTGATCGCCTTTTTGCGAAGAAGTGTGGAACTTGTTCTTGTCGTGCCCGGACCATTGATGCATCCGCCGCCGCAGTTCAATGCTTCAAGGAAGAAACCTTCTGTTGAATTGTTAAGTGAAGGCTTCAGCTGATCGATGCCTGAAATGGAGATGGCTTTGCTGTCGAGGAATCGGTTCATCCACAGAGCAGAGCTCTCGATCTGACCGTTCTCAACAGGGTATGCGGCAGCCTTGCCTGCGCGGGCAGGTACGAGGTCAACTGCGATACCTGTATCAATGGTATCAAGCTGGATGTTCTCTTCGTTCAGCCACTGGTTGAGCTCGGAGAATGTGAGTGCGATATTCGGATACCCCGGGTACATGTCCGCTTCTATTTTCTTGGCAATGCATGGTCCGATGAAAACAATGGCGATGTCATTGCCGTAGAGTTCTCTGAGATATGCACAGTGAGTCTGAAGCGGTGATGGTACCGGTGCAAGATCACCGACTTTATCCGGGTAGTATTTTCTGACGAGTTCAACTACGGAAGGGCATGCGGTCGAGATGAACGGTGCATTTCCGTTTTCTTCCGAATAGATATCGAGTGCACGTGAAACAATGGTTGCGCCTATCGCTGTTTCGGACACTGCACTGAAACCCAGTCTGTAGAGTGCACGGATCAGGTTGTCTGCGAGGCCCTCGTATTCCGAAACATAGGAAGGAGCGATGGATGCGATCACTTTCTTTCTTGTCTTGAGCAGCACGTTGGCATTGTCTATGTCGTTTCTTATCTGCTTGACGTTGTTCGGACATGCATGTACGCAAGTGCCGCACCAGGTGCATCTTTCAGGCAGGATCAGAGCGTGTGCATCCTTGACCTGTATTGCTTTAACAGGGCAGCTTCTTACACATTTGTAACAGTCCCTGCAGTTTGAAATTTCAGTATAAATAGGGTATTGCATATCATTACCTCCAGCGACTCTATATTATCATAAGCATCGGGTTTTTCAAATAGCTGTGGGGAGGAATGCCCCGGGCGAGGTACGGCTCTCGCCTCGTTCCGGCTTAACGCAGCGGTACTAAGCTCAAGCTTCGCCACACACCTTGAAAAGGCTCGCTTATTGCTAAGTGCCGGCTACCGGAAAGCCCTCGCCCCGGGCATTCCCGCCCCCCTCATTTATGAACAGCGCTGCTTGTGAAACTATGGATAACTGGAGCTTAAGGATGGCGAGGTACGGCTCTCGCCTCGTTCCGGCTTAACGCAGCGGTACTAAGCTCGTGGTGTTTTGTGAGAGGGAGCAGGGAGGGGATGCGGGGCGGAATTGCGGAGGAGATGCAATGATCAGCAGGTGGCTGCCGAGGAAGAGCATGTTAGGATCGTCGGCTGCTGCGTCAGCCGCGACCCTTCATGCTCAACGAGGAGCTGCCGCTGAGCATCATCGACGCAGCACCTCCGCAGCGCACACCGCCCTCCTGCCCTCTCTGCCAAAAACAATCCAACTTTGTTATATATTCCGCTCTCTTTTCGTGCTATAATATTTTATCTATGTAATAGAACAAACTGGAGGTAAGAATATGGCAAAAGCAACTGTAGAAGAATACAAAGAGATGGCGGGAAACTTCATCCACGACATTATCGATGAAGACCTGGCCACCGGCAAGCACACTGAGATCATCACGAGATTCCCACCGGAACCTAACGGATATCTCCATATCGGACATGCAAAGTCCCTGTGCCTGAATTTCGGAACCGCACTCAAGTATGGCGGAAAATGCAACCTGAGATACGATGACACCAATCCTGAAAAGGAAGATATCGAATTCATCAACTCCATCGAAGCGGACGTTCGCTGGCTTGGATTTGAGTGGAATGAGAGACTTTGGGCATCTGATTATTTTGACACAATGTACGAGGCTGCTGTCGAGCTCATCAAGAAGGGCAAAGCCTACGTATGCCAACTTACCCCAGATCAAATCAGAGAAACCAGAGGAACTCTTACTCAACCGGGACAGGAGAGTCCATACAGAAACAGACCTATCGAGGAAAGTCTTGATCTCTTCGAGAGAATGAAGGCCGGCGAATTCGAAGACAAGGAGATCTGCCTCAGAGCTAAGATCGACATGGCATCGCCTAACATCAACATGAGAGACCCTGTTATCTACAGAGTAGTTCATGCAACTCACCACAACACAGGTGACAAGTGGTGCATCTATCCTAACTACGATTTCGCACATCCTATCGAGGATGCTATCGAGGGAATCACTCACTCCATCTGCACACTGGAGTTCGAGGACCACAGGCCTCTGTATGACTGGGTAGTACGTGAAGTAGGCTTCTGGCCAAATCCACCTAGACAGATCGAGTTTGCTCGTCTGAACATTTCTACAATGATCATGAGCAAGCGCTTCCTCAAGAGACTTGTTGATGAGGGCAAAGTAGAAGGATGGGACGATCCGCGTATGTCGACACTCGCAGGTGTTCGCCGCAGAGGTTATACACCTGAAGCACTCCGTAAGTTCTGCAATGACATCGGAGTATCCAAGGCCGATTCAACACTTGATATCGCTCAGCTCGAGCAGTGCGTAAGGGAAGATCTGCAGGACAGATGTCCTTCACTGCATGTTGTTACCAACCCTATCAAGGTCATCATCGACAATTATCCTGAAGGTGAGATCGAGTGGGTCGAGGTTGAAAATCATGCGAAGAAGCCTGAGATGGGAACAAGAAAGGTTCCTTTCGGCAGAGAACTGTGGATAGACGGAAGCGACTTCATGGAGGTTCCTGAGAAGAAGTACTTCAGACTCTATCCGGGCAACGAAGTAAGAATGAAAGGTGCATACTTTGTAAAGTGCAAGGAAGACGGCGTTGTAAAGAACGAGGACGGCACCACCAAGGAGATCCACTGTGAATATGATCCGGAGACCAAGGGCGGCAATTGCGATACACGTAAGGTCAAGGGAACTATTCACTTCGTAGAGGCAAGCAATGCTGAGAAGATCAGCATCAGAGAGTACAGCTACCTCAATATTGAAAACGAAGAGACCGGCGAGCTTGAGTTCAATCCGAACAGCAAGATCGAGACCTGGGGCTATGCAGAACCGGGCGTTAAGGATGTTAAGCCTGAAGACAGATTCCAGTTCTTCCGCAAGGGATACTATGTTGCGGATTCCAAACTGACAACTGACGACGAGAAGGTATTCAACAGCATCGTAGGACTGAAGAGCAGCTGGAAATAGAAAATGAAATAAAGGTACCGGATGTCGGGACAGCCTTCGTGAAGGCCGCTCCGGTATCCGGTATCATATTGGTTGAAAGATGCAGGAATTAATAAGCGGAATATTGAATTTTTCGGAACTGTATCCGGATCTGAGCAAGGAACTGACCACCGTTTTCAGGTGGATTTTTGTGTTGCTTGCTGTATATATTCTCGTGAGATGCATCATGTCGCTGCTGTCGACAAGGCCGACACCTGAAGTGTGGGGGTATTTCCTTGTTGAAGACGGTGGCAATTTCCCGATAACCCATTGGGAGAACGTAATAGGAAGGTCAAAGAGCGCAGATATCAATATCCCGCTCAAGACTGTATCCAACAATCAGGTAATACTTACACGAAGAGAGGATGAACGCTGGCTGATCAAGGATCTTGGTTCGAAGAACGGAACTGTGGTCAACGGCATGCCTCTGACTCCGAACAAGAGATACGTTATCGATATCGGTGATGAGATCGTTATCAGTGGCGTTCACTGCACCATTGCGCCTGCAAGCCTCGAAGAGGCAGCAAATAACAGGGCAATGAGAAAACACGATAGAGAGCCGGTGGCTCCGTGGCAGATACTTCTGGCCATCACTCTGTTCCAGGCAATGACGATAGTACAGCTCATACTGTCCATGGGAGATGGTGTGTCCGCTGCTTCGCTGCTGTCGATAGCAGTACTCTGCGGCGTGATGTGGGTATATATAGGCGTGTTCAAGGCTATGGGACGCAAGGGTTTTGAGATGGAAATGATAGCGTTTTTCATGACGACCATCAACCTTGCGGTAGCGGCTTCGTCGCAATACGGAAGTGCTTTCAGACAACTTATAGCGGCGCTGATAGGTATCGCGTTGATGATCTTCATGTGTGTATACATGCGCGATCTCAAGAGGATGCGCAAGGTCAGGCCGATACTTGCAGGACTGTCAGTCGGTCTGCTTCTGTTCAACCTCCTGTTCGGTACCATGAAATACGGTGCTGTCAACTGGGTGAGAATAGGATCGATGACGATCCAGCCTTCAGAAGTGGTCAAACTGGCGTTTATCGTTATCGGAGCGGGAACGCTTGAAGAATTGTATGAAAAACGCAACACGATCCTGTATGCGGCTTTTTCGCTGTTCTGCCTCGGATGTCTTGCACTGATGGGCGACTTCGGTACGGCGCTTATATTCTTTGCGACCTATCTTGTTGTTTCGTTCCTGCGAAGCGGAGATCTGTCAAGAATGATTCTGACTGTTGTTGGTGCTGCAGCCATGGGTCTGATGGTACTGAGATTCAAGCCTTACATAGCATCAAGATTTGCGATATGGGGGCATGTGTGGGACGACCCTGCGGACAAAGGATTCCAGCAGACAAGAACGCTGGCGATCGGTGCAGGCGGCGGCCAGCTGGGACACGGAGCAGGACACGGTGCGCTTGAATATGTCGGCGCGTCTGATACTGACCTTGTATTCGGGTTCGTCATGGAAGAGTGGGGCCTGATCATTGCTGTGCTGCTCGTTCTGTGCCTGATAACACTGACCGTATTTGCGGTGATCTCGATAATGGCAGGCCGTTCGACATTCTATACGATAGCGGCATGCGGCGCCTCGACGATGCTGCTTGTACAGACGATACTTAATATATTCGGGGCGGTCGATCTGTTCCCTCTGACAGGAGTAACATTCCCGTTTGTATCTACGGGAGGAACATCCTTGATGACCTCATGGGCGATGCTGTCGTTCTTCAAGGCGGCAGACATGCGAAGAAATGCGAGCCTTGTGCTCAGGAAAGAAGTTTAGAACATGCGTAAACAGGAAAAGCGGGCGATAATATGCATTCTGATAGCGGTGGTGCTGCTGGGCGGCGTTTCGCTTTTCGTGTACAGATTTATCAGAGATGGCAACAAGTGGGCGACGTTCTACGGCAATACACAGATATATACGGACGGAGTTCTGAACAGAGGAACTGTTACTGACCGTTATGACAACGTACTTATCAACTGCACCGGGAAAGGTGTTGAATATAATTCCGACTGGACGATCCGATGTGCCACCGTGCATGCGGTAGGTGACCCTGAGGGAAACATACCGAGCGGAGCGATCAATGCTTTCCAGAGCCAGCTCATCGGATATGATCTGATAAACGGAACATATGATACTTCTACTGAAGGCAAGAGGATCAAGCTGACGATCGACGCGAAAGCAAATGCTGCTGCGTTCAAAGCGCTGAACGGCAGGACTGGCTGCGTGGGTGTCTTCAACTGGAAGACCGGTGAGATAGTGACTATGGTAAGCACGCCGGCGATCGATCCGGCGGGAGCGATGCCTGATGACTCCGGAGCATCGTATTACTTCAACAACTTCCTGCAGGGGGCAATGACACCGGGTTCGACGTTCAAGCTCGTTACTTCGGCGGCTGCGATAGATACGGTAGACGATATAGACTCATTCAGCTTTGACTGTGATGGGGTGAATGAATATAAAGGGACTGATTTCACGGATGTCAGTACGCATGGAGAGGTCGATTTCCGTTCTGCACTTGCTCAGTCCTGCAATGGGGCATTCGGCTCGATCACTCGAGAAGTCGGTGCTTCGACAATGCAGAAATATGTTGAAAAGGTCGGGCTGACTGACTCGATAAGCATCAACGGCATCGACACTCAGGCGGGATCGTTCAAATTCCCTAAAGATGACTCTGTCAAACTCAGCTGGGCAGGAATAGGGCAGGCTGACGATCTTGTCAACCCTTGTGCCATGATGGTATACATGGGGGCTATAGCCAATAGCGGCGAGGCAGTACATCCGAGTCTGATAAAGAGCGCGACATTCCTCAAGGAGATCACGGGCGGCATGCCTCTGGGAAAATATCTCAGCTCCGGAACAGCGGACACACTCAAGTCGATGATGAAGAACAATGTCAAATCCAATTACGGAGAGGACAATTTCCCGGGACTTGATCTTTATGCAAAATCAGGAACTGCCGAAGCGGGCGGCGAGTCAAACGCCTGGTTCGTGGGCTTTATAGATAATGAAGATGATCCGTATGCATTTGTAGTATGGATCAAGGGTGCGGGTTTCGGTTCGGAGGAGGCGGCACCTGTAGCAAGAACTGTTTTGAATCAATTAATAGCGGACAATGAATAAGAAAACAAAGATACTGTCGTTAATACTGCTGACTGTCGGAATGATCGCACTGTGTTCGTGTGATCCGGTCCTTTCTCTCAATCCGAGATATACCTACAGTGAGTTTGAGATCAATCTGGGCGAGAAGATATCCACGGATATCGAAGAGTATGTGGACTTCACGGAACTCACAGAAGAAGACGCACGTTTTGTACGTGAGAACACGGAGGTCCTGTATGACGGAAGACCTGTGGGGGATAAAGACTTTGCGGATGTCGGTGATCACGAGCTGACTATCAACTACTGCGGTCATCAGTACAGAAAATACAGGATACTTATCACTGATAAAGAGCCGCCTGTATTTACAAGGAACGAGAATTACTACACGTTCGTTGGGCTTGGTGTTGACGAGAATGTGGTAGATAGCATGTTCAGGGCTAAGGATAACAGCGGAAAGTGCAAGCTGAAGATCGACAAGAGCGATGTCGATTTCAATAAAGCTGGCGATTATGTCATGAAAGCTACAGCTGTCGATCCGAGCGGCAACAAAACAACGGCTGAGGCTAAGCTGATCGTACAGAGGCCTGAATACGGAGCAAAGGGAACATATGTATTTGTCAGCATCAGCAATCAGACACTGACTTACTTTGTGGACAGCAAGGTCGTGCTGAGCACACCTGTAGTAACGGGCAACATATACGGACACAGTACCCCTAAGGGAACTTTCAGACTCCTGAACAAGGCTACAAATGCTACACTGAAGGGCAGGGAGGACAACGGAGATGAGTACGAATCCTTTGTAAGATACTGGATGGCATTCCTCGGTTCGTCATATGGCCTGCATGACGCTGACTGGAGAGCCAGCTTTGGCGGGAACATTTACCAGGGCAACGGTTCTCACGGATGTGTAAACATGCCGGTACCGATGGCAGCGCAGCTCTTCGGAATGATAGAATACGGAACACCTATACTCATATATTAGGAGAACAATAGCGAAAGACAGAACCCGGAATGATCCGGGTTCTTTTTTGACCTGTTTTGGTATTTTTAACAAAATTGCTTGACAAAGCATCCTTGTTTTTGTTAGTATCCCTGTATCAATTGAATAACACTGAAGATAGAGGTCGCGGATGACATCAGTACATCGTCAGTTCGAGCCCGGAGATACGGGTTTGGCGGTCGAAAGGGGATTCTGCCGAGGGTCAGTAATTATCTCATTGCTTTCCTGGGACGTCGTAATAAGATGCGGCGGACTGTCACGTTTGTGGAGCGCTATCAATGGTGGTGGATTGTTTACCAGGAACCATGGATACGTTTTCAGACGTTATTCATGGATTTTTCTTTTTTTAAGCATTGGAGGTAAACAATTATGCAAAATTCAAGAAGATTGATCTTCACTCTGGGACTTGCAGTCATGCTGGTTGCAGCTCCTATGATGGTATTCGCTGAGGAAGAGACAGCAACACCTGCACTGTATGCTACAGGCTGGGCGGCTCTTCCACCACTGATCGCTATCGCACTGGCACTTATCACTAAGGAAGTATACAGCTCACTTTTTGTCGGAATTCTTACAGGTGCAGCTCTCTATGCAGGAGCAGACTTCGCAGGAATTCTGAATCATGCACTGATCGATGGAGTTGTTGCATCACTGTCTGACAGCTGGAACGTAGGAATCCTGGTGTTCCTGGTAGTTCTGGGAATGATGGTAGCACTGATGAACAAGTCCGGCGGATCACAGGCTTTCGGAAACTGGGCTTCCAGAAGAGTAAAGAGCAGAGTTGCTGCACAGATCTCTTCGGTAGTACTTGGAGTGCTGATCTTCGTAGACGACTATTTCAACTGCCTGACAGTAGGTTCTGTAATGAAGCCTGTAACAGACAGATTTAATATTTCGAGAGCAAAGCTTGCTTATATTATCGACGCTACAGCTGCTCCTATATGCATCATCGCACCTATTTCATCATGGGCTGCTGCAGTAACAGGCTTTGTTGAAGGACAGAACGGATTTACAATTTTCCTTAAGGCTATTCCGTACAATTTCTATGCACTGTTCACACTCTTCTTCGTTGTTGCACTCATCACAATGAAGTTTGATTTCGCAACAATGGCTAAGTATGAGAGAAATGCAGTTGAGAACGGAGATCTGTTTACTGAAAAGTCAGCACAGGCTGAACAGGACGAAGTTGCAGCTAATGAGAACGGAGTTATCTGGGATCTGGTATTCCCTGTACTCGTACTCATCGTATGTTGTGTTATCGGAATGATCTATACAGGCGGATTCTTCGACGGCGAGACATTCGTAAATTCATTTGCTAATTCAGATGCATCAGTTGGACTGGCACTTGGAAGTGTAGTTGCTCTGGTCATCTCGGTCATCTACTACATCGCAAGAAGAGTTCTCGGATTCAAAGAGTGCATGGCTTGTGCACCTGAAGGCTTCCAGCAGATGGTATCACCTATCCTTGTTCTGACATTCGCATGGTCACTCAAGAACATGACAGACAGCCTTGGACTGGCTGATTTCGTAGCTGGTCTCGTAAAGGGAATGCCAAGCGGACTCATGGGACTCATCCCTGCAGTTCTCTTCGCAGTAGCTTGCGTACTCGCATTCGCATCCGGAACATCCTGGGGTACTTTCGGAATCCTGATCCCTATCGGCCTTGCTATCACAAAGGCATCGCCTGAATTCATGATCCCTGTTATCTCAGCTTGCATGGCCGGTGCTGTATACGGCGACCACGTGTCACCTATTTCAGATACTACAATCATGGCTTCAGCAGGCGCTGCATGCAACCACGTATCACACGTTTCCACTCAGCTGCCATATGCATCTGTAGTAGCCGGAATCGCATTCATCTGCTACATCATTGCAGGTTACACGCTGAACCCTGTTGTTCCGCTGATCGTAGGCTTCGCGCTGGTACTTGGTGTACTCTTCCTGCTCAGAAAGAGCAGCGGCGCATTCGTTGTAAGCGACGAGGCAAACAAGAACATCTAATATCAAAATTCAATAATTACAAAAAAATAACGAAGCTTTTGCATCGCACCTTGAACATATAAGAGGGAGCGAGACCAGGCTCCGACAGACGGGCTCGTTAAGATACAGCGGCAATCCGAAAGGAGTGCCGCTTTCTTTTGCGTCATTTTCTATTGTGCCGTTTCCTTTTTTACGACATTTCCTTTTTTACGACATTTTATCGTTTGCGTCATTTCCAGTTGCGTAGCAAGTCCCTGCTTGTAAATCCGAGCCTCCATGCATGTACCATGCCAGACCAATGGTTTTTAGGCCGCGCTTTATCATATTTTGCTAGAGCGAGATAGCTAGGACTGCGTTTTAAGGGGTAAAAGCACGAATTTGTGTTGTTTCGGCACAAATTCGAGGAGCTTGTACCGGCTATTAAGGGGTAATATTCGATAAAATGCAAAACAGGCACAGGAATAAGAGGGGTTGCGCAAATATAGAGAGTATTATTGTGCCTGAGAATGAGATGAAACACTTTTGACCCCTTAATAAGCGATTTTTGTAAGTGGATTTTGTGCCAGAATGATTGAATTGCATGCTTTTACCCCTTAATCGGAGAACCATCGTCCCGAAAAGAAGCCTGAACAATGAACTGATTACTACAATAAACAACAAAAGCATGCAATCAGTATCAGAATGCAGGATATTGGTACTTGGATGTTTCATTAATGCGAATACGGTTATTATAATTTGGGCATGAAGATGCTAAAAGAAACAGTAAGATTCAATGAGATCCTGCTCTGCAAGACGGAGCTTGAAAATGAAAGGCACGGCTTGAAAATGCAGGTCAGAAGAATGCCGAGAGGATGTCTGGAAATTGCCAGAAACGGAAGCTACATTCAATGGCGTGCTGCGTTAAAAGGCAAAGAAGGAGAGACTCTTATAGAAAAATATGCACTACATGTCAGAACAGAGAGAATAGGAAAAGATGGAGAAAAGCGGTATGTAGTCAATATTCCGAAATCACAGGATGAGCTTGCAAAAAAGCTGGTAAAGGGCGAATACCTACGCAAAAGGATATCTTCTATCGACAGGATCGTAGACGGCTTAAACTCTTATATTGAGGTGTTAAGGAAGAACATTATCAATGAGGAAAGTCTGGTGAGTGTTGAGGAAAAAAGGAGCCTGCTGGAAGATCTGTATTCCGATGAAAAGGAGAAAATCAGAAAATGGGAGCAACTGCCTTATGCGCGAAATGAATCTCGTCCTGAACGAAAAAAGCACGAAACCTCTACAAAAATTAAAGGAGATTCCAAGAGTGAGGAGAAGCTGATGGAAGAATTCAGCAGACTGGGATTCGGCATATGGCATGAGCCCAAGGTGATCATAACGGGTGTTGCCGATAAATACGGGAAGCAGCAATATGAGTATCCGGATATTGTTTTAAGACATCCTGTCACCGGCAGGATATTTATAGTTGAACATTGCGGCCTGCTTGACGATACAAACTACATTTATAAGACCTCCAGACGGCTGGCTAATTACTCAAGAATAGGGCTTTTGATAGGGAAGGACATATTTTTCACCTCGGAAACGCTTGAACGGCCGCTGTGCGGTCCTGAAGTGAAAGCTCTTGCAGATCACATATCGGGCGATTACGAAAACGGGATATCGTGGGAGAAATTCAGTCGGCTTGTAGAGTTCCTTCAATAGGATGAGCTCGGCCTCGACGTTTCGGACATGCGAGGCGCACAGCTCATGTAAATCATGGCGCGATCGCCTGCAAAACAGGGCTGTCGGTGTTTTGAACGTTGATGTATAATAGCGATATAAAGAGACCGCGGGGAATGATGCGGGATCGAGGCTTCGAAGATGGGAGACACAAATGGAATTAAATGCATCTGAAAGAGATTTTTATGAGGAGACGATGAGCTTTCATCCGAATCCTGATCCTCGTGTCATTGAGTCGGAGGATGAATTAAAGGCAGATCTGACTAAGAGGGATGCTCTTGAGAACGCAGAACAGAATAAGTCTGCAGCTGGGTACTGCGAAGATGGAAAATACGATCTTCGTGAGGTCAAGTTCAGGAACATGGACCTGCACGGATGGGATCTGAGTGATCTGGACCTGTATAAGGCGACTTTTGAGAACTGCAATTTGAACGCAGCTGTCATGAACAACTGCAAGGCGGATCATCTTGCTTTTTATGATTGTGACATACGTGGACTCAGACTGACTAATTCAATGGCTCGTGCGGTGAGCTACAGATATCATGACATGGAAGGAATCGATATTTCGGGCACCAATATTTATGCGTCCGTGCTTGAAGATGCACATAATCAGGATAAAGTCATTCATGATGACAGGACGCGCTGGTACAAAATGAGCTGCCCTGAGGAAGGGCCTTTTATCGCGTGGAAATGCTGCACTGAACTGAGAGTCGTTCAGATGCTCATCCCCTCCGATGCCAAGAGGTGCATGTCTACGCTGGAGACGGGAAGAACATCAAAGGCCAAAGTGCTAAGCATCAAATCCATAGATGAGACCGTTGAATACGATTGGGCGCAGTCCACAGTTGATCCGGATTTCTATTATGAAAAAGGTCAATGGATGGAACCTGCCAATGGCTTTCAGGAGGACAGATGGAAAGATTCATCTCCGGGAATACATTTCTTTCTGGACAGGCAGCAGTGCGTTGATTACCAGTCGAAATAGCAGGACTTTAAGACAGAATATACATAACGATACGCAAAAAGATAGTCGACATTCGTTGACTATCTTTTGATTTCTATCTATAATAATCTGAGGTTCAAACTGATGGCCTTTAGGCATTGAACAAAAATTAAGGAGGAATTTTAGATGAAGGTAATTATGTCCGGAAACGAAGCTATCGCTCGCGGTGCATATGAAGGCGGCGCAAGATTTGCTTCAGCTTATCCGGGAACACCAAGTACAGAAATTCTCGAGAACATGCCTCAGTACGGAGCAGACGTATACTCCGAGTGGGCACCTAACGAGAAGGTAGCTGCAGAGGCAGCAATCGGTGCATCTATCGCAGGCGTTAGATCCTTCTGCGCTATGAAGCACGTAGGTATGAACGTTGCTGCAGACCCTATTTATACTTTCGCTTACACAGGCGTTACAGGCGGCTTTGTAATCGTTGTAGCAGACGACCCGGGTCAGCACAGCTCACAGAATGAGCAGGATAACCGTAACACAGCTAAGGCAGCAAGACTGCTGATGCTCGAGCCAGCCGACTCACAGGAAGCACATGATTTCATGAAGAAGGCATTCGCTCTCTCAGAGAAGATGGATATGCCTATCATGATGCACGTTACAACAAGAGTTTGCCACTCCAAGGGAATCGTAGAACTCGGCGAGAGAGAAGAAGTTGCAGTTCCTGATTATGAACCAAAGATCGCAAAGTACGTAACAGTACCTGCAAACGCAAAGAAGCTGAGAGCTACTCTTGAGGACAGAATCGCAGCAGCAAGAGCTTTTGCTTGTGATTGCGAATTCAACAGAGTAGAGATGGGCGACACTAAGATCGGTATCGTTACATCCGGAGTTTCCTATCAGTATGCAAGAGAGGTATTCGGAGATGACGCAAGCTACCTCAAGCTTGGTCTGACTCATCCGTTCCCTGCAGATCTGGTTAAGGATTTCTGCTCCAAGGTAGACAAGGTATATGTAATTGAAGAAATGGATCCATATCTGGAAGAGCAGATCAAGGCTCTCGGAATCGACTGCCTCGGCAAGGACGTAGTTCCTAAGTTCGACGAGCTCAACTCAGATAAGGTTCGTAAGGCATTCCTCGGAACAGAGCCTGAGACTTACAAGTCCGACAAGGAAGTTGTTGTAAGACCACCGGCACTGTGCGCAGGTTGCCCGCACAGAGGTCTTTTCTATTCACTCGCTAAGAGATCAAAGAAGCAGCCTCTGATGATCACAGGAGATATCGGATGCTATACACTCGCAGCAGCAGCTCCTCTGAATGCACTTCAGACTTGCATCTGCATGGGTGGATCACTGTCAACAGGACACGGCGCATCCATCGCTATGAGAAATGCCGGCAAGGACACTAAGGTTTGCTCCGTACTCGGCGACTCAACATTCTTCCACACTGGAATCAACTCACTGACAGATGCAGCTTACAACAAGGGCAGCAACCTGAACATCATCCTGGACAACAGAATCACAGGTATGACAGGACATCAGCAGAACCCTGGTACAGGATTCACTCTGATGGGCGAGCCTGCTACAGAAGTTGACATCCCTGCACTCTGCAAGGCTGTTGGAATCAAGGAAGAGAACATCAAAATCGTTAACCCTAACCACCTCGACGAAGTTGAGGCAGCACTTGACGAGCTCCTGCCTAAGGATGAGCCTACAGTTCTCATCACTAGATGGCCATGCGTACTGAAGAAGTTCAGCCAGCAGGATATCGATGAGTTCCCAACACTGCACAAGACTCAGTGCAAGATCGATCAGGATAAGTGCAAGAACTGCAAGGTCTGCGTAAAGACTTCAGGATGCCCTGGACTGATCAACACCAAGGACGCTGTAACAATCGACGTTACAAGCTGCAATGGCTGCACAGTTTGCAAGCAGATTTGCCCATTCGATGCAATTGAGGAGGTGACATTATAATGAGTGAAGTAAAAAATATCCTCCTGGTAGGAGTAGGCGGACAGGGAACAATCCTTGCCAGCAAGATTCTGACCAGCGGTCTCATGAAGGCTGGTTATGATGTTAAGATGTCTGAGGTTCACGGAATGTCTCAGAGAGGTGGATCCGTATCCACACAGGTTAGATATGGTGACAAGGTTTACTCACCAATCGTAGGAAGAGGTTCCGCAGACGTTATCGTAGCTTTCGAAAAGATGGAAGCGCTGAGATGGCTTGACCACCTGAAGATCGGCGGCAAGATGGTTGTTAATGATTTCCAGATCAACCCACTGTCAGTTAACCTCGGTCAGGCTGAGTATCCTGAAGGCGTTCTGGAAGAGCTCGGAAAGTTCTGCGAAGTACAGGCTTTCAAGGCTGCTGAGATCGCTAAGGAACTCGGAAACCCTAAGGCAATGAACGTAGTACTCCTCGGAGCACTCGTTAAGTCCATTGGCGGACTTGATGACATTGACTGGGATGCAGAGGTTGAAGCTAACGTTAAGCCTAAGTTCGCTGAGCTGAACAAGAAGGCTTTCCACGCTGGATACGAACTGTAATAGATCAATTAAGGAGAGGCGTCATTGCGACGCCTCTTTTTTTATGTTATTATTACGTGGACTTTGAGGAGGACATTATGAGAACTTTGATGATGGTAGGCAGCGTTGCAATGATCGCTTCGGGTATCTTCTGTCTTGCTAACGGAAGCGCGACATTCATTTCGGTTGCCTTTGTAATAGGATTGATATTTGTTATCATGGGTCTTGTCGAGGTGATCATCGGAACAAGAGCTGATTTTGATTATTTTGGAAAAGGCGTTAACTTCACGAATGACGGAATAATACTTGCAGTGAGCGGTGTCGTTATCATGAGCGGAAGGATCACCGATGACGCCAGCGGTCTGATTTTCTTCGGACTGTGGCTGCTTGTAGAGGCGGTTCTTGCCATAGGAAGAAATAATTTTGAGATCAGGCAGAATACAATGGAGGAGAATTCCACTCTTGCGGTAACGACCGCAATGCTGGTTCTCTCTATTCTGATGTTCTTCAACGGTTCGCTTTTTAATATCGGTGCAATAATTCTCGTTGGCATAGCCATGATACTCCTTGGACTGAACAGATTTATCATTTCTGAGGATGTTAAATATAACAGAGCCGGATTCCTTACCGGAAACGAGGAGAGGCTACAGGAGGCTCTTGAAGAAGAGAAGGCTGCGCTTGCCAAGGCCAAAGAGGGAATTCGCGAGCAGAAGGCTATTCAGCAGAGAATAGAGAAGATCCGCAAGAACATGGCTGATGAGAAAGCCATGCTGGATGAAGCTCTTATCAGAAAAAACAAGGCTGAGGATGAAAGAGGAAATAAAGACAAATAGTTCTGCGGGGAAGAATATAAGGATAAAAGATACCTTCAAGTACAAATTGCTGCTTGAAGGTATTATTGTGGGTGCGATAAGTGGCGTGCTTATCGCCTGCTTTAGATTGCTTCTGAGCAAAGCGGATGTTGTACGATCGACTTTTGTTGGATGGCTTCGTGCCGGTGCTGCATCGAGAGCGCTGGTTGCGTTGCTTGTTCTGGTAGCTTTGGCGGCGATAGTAGCACTTTTGCTGAGATGGGAACCGGAATGTTCGGGCTCCGGAATTCCGCAGGTAGAGGGCGAATTAAGAGGCCAGATGGACATGAACTGGGCAAAGGTCATAGCATCGAAATTTGCAGGTTGCATCCTCGCGATAGGCGGCGGGCTTGCTCTTGGCCGAGAGGGGCCGAGCGTGCAGCTCGGCGCGATGGTCGGCAAGGGAGTGGCTAGAAGCCGACATCGCCTGCTCACCGAGGAGCGACTGCTGATCACCTGCGGCGCGGGAGCAGGCCTCTCGGCAGCATTCGGTGCGCCTCTTGCGGGAGCAATATTCGCTTTGGAGGAGCTTCACAAGACTTTCTCCTCGCTTGTTCTGATCACAACGATGGCCAGTGCTGCTGTCAGTGACTGGATAGCTTCCGATATAGTAGGAAGAGATCCGGTGTTCAATGTGAGCATCGAACACACTCTCCCTCTGAAATACTACTGGACGGTCGTTGTTCTCGGACTTATTCTCGGGGCACTCGGCTTTGTCTATAACAGGACTCTGAATTTCATGCAGGATGTTTTCGCTTCGATAGGAAGCAAGGTCCCGGATCGTTTCTCGGCGTTTGCCAAGGTGATGGTCATGTTCGCTTTATCGCTGCTCATGATGTATGCCTACCCGCTGGCTCTGGGAAGCGGCGGAGGCCTGGTCGCGGAGATCTGCTCGGGCAAATTTGCACTGGCGGCTCTCGCTGTGATGATTCTCGTGAAATTCGTTTATTCAACGGGGTCATTCGGCTCAGGCGCTCCGGGCGGCATCTTCCTCCCGCTTCTTGTTCTGGGGGCGATAACCGGTGGCCTGGCATCGAGGACACTTACGGCCTGCTTCGGCATGGGCGAGCAATATATAACTTCCTTTGTAATAATAGCAATGGCGGGTATGTTTGCGGCGATAGTAAGAGCGCCGGCGACGGGGATCATACTCATAACGGAAATGACAGGATCGTTCAGCTGCCTGCTTGCACTTGTAACAGTTTCTCTCATTTCTTATGTAACGGCAGACGCGCTTGGAGGCGAGCCTGTATATGATCAGCTGTGGAATCGCAGGATCGGCAAGACGAGAGTGGAACTCGATGAAGAAGAGGCTAATCGTAAAACGATCATAGAGGGTGACATACAGATGGCGAGCGCGGCTGAAAAAATGAGCGTGAAGGATCTCGGTCTGCCGCAGGGAAGTCTGATAGTGGCACTGGAAAGAAACGGACGGGAAATCATTCCTTCGGGAAAGACAAAGCTGAAGGCCGGAGATCATCTGGAGATACTTTGCAGACAGAAAGATATCGAAGAAACCGAGCGGGTTCTAAACGAAAAGTGCATGCAACATGCCAAAGACATAGAACGTTAGCACCAATGCGGAATTTCTGAAAATTCTTTCTGAAAAGTGTTGACAGAACGCTCTGAAAGATGTAATATAGACAAGCTGTCGCCTGAGGTAAGAGCCTCAGAAA
>JAKSSO010000021.1 GCA_024403055.1 Mogibacterium sp.
GTAGCTGCCAAGGATGATGACAACATCACATTCGACCTTAACAGTGAAATGGCAGGCAAAGAGCTGAACTTCAAGATCGAACTAATAGAAGTTCGCTAAACTCAGAACATGAAACAAAACACTCGAGCTGTCGCTCGAGTGTTTTTAATTGCTTTTCATGTTACTTTCTCATGACAGCAGCAACATTCTCATCAAGTTCTCTGCATTTCTCATGCAGTGCGCTGATCTCAGCCGCTGCCTGCTGCTGTGCTGCATCAGCAGACTTTACCAGCTCCCGATGTTCATATTCCGTGGAATTTCTCAGGTCCGCCGACAGGACACCTGCATAGAAAGGTTCATTGCCGGTGAACTGTGCCCACTTCTCGTCGCCATAATCGTAATGCCACCATTCTGAAGGAAAGTTGGTAAATCCTACGGATATCATTATATTGTACAGAAGTCTTCTGTTGTCCCTTGCTGTTTTCGAGATACCTGCCCCTTTGCCGGCATCCTCATAATAATCGGTCCATGCCCTGTCCGTGAATTCATCAAATCCGCATCCCATGTCAAGCGGTTCACCATCCGGGCCTATTATCGTAAGGTCCACAGCGCCGCCTGTATTATGAAGTGAAGGAAGCAGGATATTGTATGAAGGGAAAGAAGAACACAGCTGAGTGATCCTGTCTATCTCTTCGCTCGACTTCCCCGGGTTTTCAGCTGCTTTCTCCGCTCTGGTCCTGTTGTACAGGAACTGTTGCACCGGTATAGGTCTGTAAGCATCGAATATCCTGAAATGATGTCCCTCAGGCAGCAGCGACTCTGCCTCGTGAAGCATGCGGCATACTGTCTTGCGCGCCATGATGCTCGGACTTGTCCCCGGGACCGCTTTGCCGCCGATCTTATCAAAGTGATAATAATCAGAGTCACATTCGAACTCATCGTCCAGATAAACAAGCGGCTCCATGCTCGGTTCAGCGACCGGCTTCCTTGCAGATGGAAATCCGATGATAGGGATCGCTTTTGTTAGCACGACTTGATCACCTCGATTATTCTGTCGACATCTTTGTCATCCGTTGACCATGATGTGCACAGACGTACAAGTGCATAATCATCGTCCAGCCAGTGATCAAGCTCGATCACGTACTCCTTCTGAAGAGCCTCGACCAGCTTTCTTTCTGCTCTTATGAACACCTGATTGGACTGGCTCTTTATGTATTCTTCAACACCGGCTTCGGCAAGAGCTGCCTGAATGCGCTCCGCCTGCCTTACTGCTTTTGCATTGATAGTATAGTAAAGGCTGTTCTCTCCACCTTCAAGAAGCGTATGGAACTGGAGTCCGAGTAGCCATCCCTTGGCGAGAAGCGCACCGTTCATCTTCATGTAGTTACGGAAATTCTCCTGGATCATTGGATGAGTTGTAACAAATGCCTCGCCGAAAAGAGCTCCGCACTTGGTTCCGGCTGTGTGAGTAGGGTGGGCAGGGTTTGTGAGGTCCGCAAGAGTCAGAGCGCAGTGCTGGGCGCCAGGTCCGTAGCCCATGCGTGCACCGTCAATGTACAGGAAGAGCTTATACTCCTCGCATACTGCAGCAATATCTTCGAGTTCTTTTTTGCTGTACAGGGTACCGAACTCTGTCGGATATGAAAGATAAACCGCACGAGGCTGGGTCATGTGCTCCTTAAGATCATTCTCTATATAATACGAAGCATTCTCCCTGACCTGCTCAGCGGTGATCTTGCCGTTTACAGAAGGCATAACGTGTACTTTATGGCCTGTATTCTCTATGGCACCACTCTCGTGTACTGCAATATGTCCTGTATCAGCTGAAATTACTGACTGGAATGCATGCAGCATTGCCTCCATGGCGATTGCGTTCATCTGAGTTCCTCCTACAAGGAAGTGAACATGTGCTTCCGGGCAATCGATCAGCTCATGAATATCATCAGCAGCCCTTTTGCACCATTCATCAAGTCCGTAACCTGTATAGCAGGTATCGTTGGTCTCCTCAAGTGCCTTAAGGATCGCAGGATGTGCTCCGTGATTGTAGTCATTGTCAAATTTTATCATTATATTATTCCCCTTCTATTTCAATCTTCCCGTTCTGAAGTCTTCTATCATTTCCTGAGTCAGCGCCGGTCTGTTTTCGATCGGCTCCAGTTCTTCTCTGCTGATGAAAAATGCCGTTGCGAGTTCTTCCTCATCAAGTGTGATCTCCGCACTACCGTCAACATCAGCAACGTATCCTATCTGCAGATTGCCTACAAAGCCCCATGGCTGAGACCCGTAGTATCTTATGTTCTTTACCTTGAGTCCGACTTCCTCCATCACCTCTCTGGCAACACATTCCTCTGCACTCTCCCCTATTTCAACGAAGCCGGCGATAAGTGCATAGGCATTTGTCTGTGCTCTTCCGTTATACCTGCTTACGAGGAGTTTGTCTTCGTGAATCACGGCAACTGTCACAGCAGGACAGATCTTTGGGAAGATCATGTTTCCGCATTCCGGGCATTTCACCATGCGAAGTTTGCTGTCATGGACCGCCCTGCTCCCGCATCTTCCGCAATACTGATTATCCTTATACCATATGTTAAGATGGCAGGCAGTCATGGCTGCAAATGCCAGTTCCTTAGGCTGAGCCTTTCTTAAGACCCTGTTGCTCTCATATGAAAAGCCTTCAGGTGCCGGCACACTGTTTCCCGGCATTGCCATGTAGAAATTATCGCCGCCAAGTGAAAATGCATATGTGAGCATCGAAGCATCTATATCAAGGTCCTTAAATCTTGGTATTACCATTTTGCCGGCACTGTCAGTCTGTGCCGATACCGGTGAGTCATTAACGATCCCTCCGAGCATGATCCTGTCGGGACCTTTTTCGGCAGCTTCGAAAACGAAGACAAAGTCATTTTCCTCCGCCTTCATTCCCGCTTTAAATTGATTATCAAAAGCTATACTTCCTATTTCCTGAATCATTATTATGTTCCTACTTGCGATTTCTTACTATTTCATTGCAGATTTTGGCAACAGCAACAGGGAGGATCAGCCACTCTGCCTGTTCCATTACCCTTCTCTGAAGTGTTTCCGGTGTATCTCCGTCCAGAACAGGTACAGCCTTCTGTGCAATGATCTCGCCGCCGTCCGCAACTTCATTTACGAAATGTACAGTTGCGCCTGTTACCTTGACGCCCCTCTCCAAAGCAGCTTCATGAGGTTTAAGGCCATACATTCCCGGTCCGCAAAATGAAGGGATCAGTGCAGGATGGATGTTGATAAGCCTGCCTTCATAATGTTTTACAAAGTTCTCACTCAGGATGCTGAGAAAGCCCACCAGCACGATCAGATCGATCTCATTTCCATCCAGAAGCTCCATTGCTTTAGCTTCAAATCCCTCAAGTCCGCCACACGATTTATTGGTCATGACATGAGTCTCTATCCCTGCATTCCTGGCTCTCTCGATAGCATATGCATCCTCACGGTTGGATATTACAAGTGCGATCTCGCCCTTCTCAAGCAGGCCCGAATGCTGCGCATCTATCATTGCCTGAAGATTAGTACCACTGCCGCTTACCATAACGGCTATTCTTGCTTTGCTTTTCATAACGCCACCTATTCTACCTTTGAAGCTCTAATAACGTTTCTCATGAGAATTGCAGTAGTTACGGCACCCACGCCACCTGGAACAGGTGTGTATGTTAAGTCATTTATCACACCGCTTTCCCTGATCTCGTCAATATTGAGATCTCCATGCATCCTGCCGTCCTTGCCAGTACCTGTACCAATGTCAACTACGATCTGTCCGTCTCTGAAGTATTCACTTCCGAAACTCTCGGTAAGCCCCGTAGCAAGTACAACTATATCTGCATTACGGCATGCTGCGACTATATCTTCATGTGGAGTCTTTGAATGGCATACCGTTACTGTCGCACTTGCATTGATCATCATTATAGTCAGAGGTCTTCCGACGGTGATGCTTTTGCCAAGTATGACGACCTTCTTGCCGCAGACATCTATATCATAATGCTTAAGCAGTTCCATCGTTGCCTCAGCTGTGCATGCCATGAAAGTATCTTTTCCCGCAAAGAGTCCGGCGATCGATATGTCCGTAACTGCATCTATGTCTTTGCTTGGGGTAAGCTTTGTTCTAAGGGCCTCCTCATCTATATGCTCAGGGAACGGACGAAGTAAAATAATGCCGTGAACATCATTGTCCATGTTCTTGGCTTCAAGTGCCAGTTCAACATATCTCTGATTAACGTCCTTATCAAAGCTGATCAGCTGTACCTCAATGCCGTATCGTTCTGCCGATTTTACGATCGCATCCTCATAGAAAAGCAGGCCGGTATCATCTCCGGCTCTTATGACTGCGATCTTGGCATTGATACCCGTTTGCTTTAGCCCTTTAACAGATTCGATAATATAATTTTCGATATGCTCCCTTACAGGAGCACCTGGTAATTCTTTGAACATATCTACCTCCGATCAGAGTAATTGTAGCATAAAAAAGGGCCAAAAGCACGATGCCTTTGACCCCTTATGTTCCTTTTATCTGTTGAATTCAATGATCGTCTTGTAGAAATCAACTGCTCCCGGAAGTGAATACAGATCCAGCTTTTCATTAATGCCGTGCATGCCCTTCATCTGGTCTTTTCCATACACTACCGGACTGAATCTGATGCATGCATCACATATCTTCTGATAGAACTTTGCATCCGTTCCGCCCGTCATCACATACGGACATACAGGCAGCTTAGGGAATACTTCCTCAATTACGCTCTCCACCATCTTGTAGGCATCGCTGTTGATATCCACCGGCTCACAATAGTCATTGCCGCCGAGGAATTCTGTCTCAAGATCGTATTTATCTGCAACGGCCTTTACCGCTGCAACGCTTTCTGCAAGTCCCTGATGCGGGATAAAGCGCATGTTAGCATACAGTTTTGCCTCCTGAGGAAGAACGTTCAGCGCATCACTTCCCGACTGCATCGTGAAAGCGATCGTCGTCCTGAGAAGTGCTGCGGCCTGCGGTGATATTTCCGGAAGAAGCCTCTTGAGGAGTGGTTTATTCAGTTCAATATTACCGAAAAGCAGTCTCATGTATGCCGGTCCGTATGGTGCCAGTGTGGTGAACATGGCCTCCACCTCAGGTTCAAAATCAGCCTTGAGCGGACTGTTTTTCTCTATGTCAGTGACGAATTTTGACAGACGTGCTATCGGTGAATTCTTAGGCGGATAACTCGAATGACCGCCGTTGCTCTTTGCAGTAAAGCAGAGATTTCCGATGCCCTTTTCGAGTACCCCGACCATTGCATAATAGCCTTTAATACCACCGATAGGTTCTTCCACTATGGCTCCGCCTTCGTCACATACTATATACGGCTTTACGCCTCGTCTCTCCAGCTCCGAGACGAGCTTGGAGCAGCCAGGTCCGTTGACCTCCTCGGTACAGGAAGTGCTGATATACACATCATTGGCAGGAACTGCTCCGTCTGCCAGCAGTTCCTCTATCGCCTGGAATATAGCCATGAGCGAGCATTTTGTGTCCGCTGTTCCACGGCCCCAGATCACACCGTCAACTATATCCCCGCTGAAAGGCTCATGTTCCCACTCACCTTCTGCAGGAACAACGTCCTGATGTGCCATGAGAACCATCGGTTTGTCTGAGCTTTCTCCTTTCCAGTGGAAAAGAAGATTGCCGTCGATCTCTGTTTTCTCGAGATCTCTGTGTACGAGCGGAAAGAGTTCTTCAAGGATCTTGTGAAATCCGAGGAACTTCTCCCTCTGGTCTGTATCGGGATAGCTGACGGTCTCATATCTGACCATTTTCGCCAGCTTTTCGGCATACTCAGCCTCTCTCGCATGATCCCTTAGCGGTTCAAATTCCGACACCTTTTTCTCAGGCATTACGCCCTTGATATTTCCAACGTTCTTTATCCATTCAGGAATAGATATGCTCTTGAGTTCCATTACAGAGTACCTGCCTTCTTATAGAAATAATATGCGATCGCGATCGCAATACCACCGCTCGGGATGATCATGAAACTTACAGAACCAAGCATTGAAGGAACAAACAGGAACAGCAGTGTCATCATCAGTACAGGGATAGCTGCGACCCTGAGGTTGCCCTTGTAATACTTGAATGCCATGGCACCAAAAAGCGCAGGAACGACATTGTCAAATGCAGGCTGAAGTGTCGGCGACTGCAGTATAGGCTGCAGCGGTATCAGAAGGAGAACACCAAGTGCCAGCACTACTATGGTTACAAGTGAGCTTGTTGCGATCGAAAGAGTTGAAATGATCTCATTCTCGGCAGTACCGCTCTTGGCACCTACAATATCTCTTGCATTTATGGCACATGGTATTTTCATGTTAATGAGATTACCTGTTACAAATGCAAGATAGCTTCCTCCGCTTCCAAGCATCGGAACATAGATCAGATATTCTGCTACGCAGCTGACAAGCCATACAGGTCCTATGGCTAAGAAGCCTCTCGCAAAAGCTCCCAGATCAGGCATTGCGCCAAGCACTATTCCCATTATGAACGGTGCACCTACGAAAAGAATAATACATATGCTGCATGTCACTCTTCCAAGGACATGGGTCTTTTTGTCATACTGCTCAAAAAAAGCGTTTCTTTCTTCTGTCATTTCACCCACCTCCTTACAACTTAGCCAGGAATACAGCAGCTGCCATTGCGATGATCATGCTTCCGGCAATACTGAATCCATCGATCCATTCCTGATTCTTCTTTTCTCTTATCAGGATAAAAACAGCCATCGCCAGGGCTCCCACTGCAGCTACCGCAAGTGAAAGCCAGTTGCCTGTCGACTTTATCTGGCCTATATAGCTTCCGATATATGCAGAAACAAGACCGATAAACATTGCAGTCATTGCAACATCTCCGAATCCTATTATGCTCTTGCTGCCTGAGTTTTCTCCTGTAGAAGACTCGCTGTCTCCCTTGCCTTTAAGTTTTTTACTGTATTTCTTCGTAAAGAAAACAGACAATACCATTCCCCACATGATGCATACGCTCATGAGGAGGACGATAGTTACGACCGCTGTCGGAGTCATCTGTGTAGCTGAAAGCGTGATCCCTGTCTGCTCAGCAGCCGCTTCTGCCACCTGTGTCTCATAGTGCAGAGCACCAATGACAGACAGTCTGAGCCAAGGGATCGGAGTTCCAAGGCTTCCGGAAAGTGCAATAACTCCCAGAAGGATGCCTACGCTCGGTAATACGGCAAAAGTAGCGCTTGCCGTTATTGTTCTTTTCATTTTGGTAGTGTCCATGCCAAGTGAAACGCCCGCTCTGTAAGCACGTATCATGAATACAACGCACATTACCGCAACGAATGCGATAATGCCACCGCATATCAGATACATGGCAGGACTGTTAAGTTGTGCTAGCATTGTTTTTCTCCTTTGTTTTTATTATTAACTGCCCCTAATATCAGGAATATTCCCAGATTTGACAAAAGAAGGCCAAGTACCAGACCGATGATGGCACCGCTGATCCTGACCGCCCATTTGTATCTCTGCTCAAGCCATATGCACAGAAAAGCACTGGCACACAATACCATCAGCAAGCCGATGGTATTGTCGCCGGCTATCAGTGTCTCTCTTCCTAACGTGCTTAACCAGAGTGTTTTCATTTATAACAATTTTGTTCGTTATGCCTTTACTTTATATGACAGAACATTGAGAACAGTATCTCCGTCGATCTGGAGAGCACAAGGCTCATTGAACTTTACCTCGATTTCTTTGCCCGAGAAAGTGCTTACCATGTTTTTCCGTCTTATATGAGTACCCTTGAAAATATCAGGGAATGCAATAAGTGCCTTGATCTTGGACGCTGTATGATATACAACGCAGGTCAGATCTCCGCTCTTTCTATCCTGATCAGGTGCTACCTTCATTCCACCGCCATAATAACGACCTTTCATTGAAGGTGCAAGCCATACATTCTTAAATGTATATGTTTTACCATCAACAGTGATCTCTGCTGTCTTCTTTTTGAAGTGGAAGAGAAGACCCTTGATCGCAATTCCTGTATAGTCGATCTTTTTCCCCGGCTCACTTTCTCTTATCTTATCAGCAACCTCGCAGCAGTATCCGTCGATACCGTATCCGATACCATTGATGAATTTTCTTTCCATTCCGTTAACATAGACAGTCGGCAGGTCCTTGATAATATCGTTAAGCAGTACTTCTCTGTCATCCACATTGTCCATGTCATTCATGAAGTCGTTTCCGGAACCTGATGTCTTCAGATAAACATTGTTGCGTATCTTATCGGTATCCACCTCATTGATGAAATAATTGAGTGTTCCATCACCACCGACCAGAACAACTACATCTTCAGGATCAAGTCCATCAAAGAAAGCCTGATAGTCAAGACCTATCACCTCTTTATACTCCGTATCCTTGAGATACTCAGGCTTCTGTCCGTTGTTTGCTTTTGGGTTGTAAAGAATATACTTCATGATCATTCCTCCTATACTAATAACATCAAGCCTAAAACTATAAGGAACTCACCAAGTGAGTATGTGAGCATCGGCCAGAAATGCGACTTGAACTTAGATTCCTTATCAAATCTGACAAAGAATAATGTTGAATCTGAAATATAGAAACACAGTGCTCCAATAGCAGTTGCAAGTCCGCTTGCAAGTGAACATGAACCGCTCAACAGTCTGAACCACGCAAACGCATTCATGGCTCCGTTAGTCAGCAGATACAGGTACATCAGCACGAAGAGCTGCTTTGGCAGACTCTTCTTGAGATATTTGAATGTGATCGTTGCAGCCACAAAGTATACAAGAGCTATTGCAACGATTATGATCGGGTTTATTCTGCTGAATTCTATTCCGGACTGCCAGTATGTACAGATAAACAGAAAATGTGATATCCAGAAACAGATACCGCCGATCGTGAACCATTTTACGCCCTTTGGTATAAGAAGTACGTCACCAAGCCAGCTTGTCAGAATGGCATATACCAGGAAAAGCGAAGGATCCGCATTCTTATAAGCTACCCAGGACAGGTACATTCCCAGAATAGCGAGGAGGATCACAGGCTTGGTAGGTGCCCTTAATCCATCCCTCCTGATATAGCTTCCGTATAAGTGCAAACCTGTGAAAATAACAAAAATAGCAATGTAAGTATAGACAGTTACGAGCATGTGTAGTTCCTTTCAATATGTTTTACAACTCTCTCAGTATCAGAAGTGTTATGCCCAGATTGTCACCGGGCTGGATGCGACTAACCTTTGGGTGATATCTGTATTCATCAGTTATCATGTTTTTAAGACTGGTTCCACGATTATATCCGTGTATCAGTTTGATCTGATAGGTGCCGGCATCGGCTGCTTTCAGTGCTCTATCTATTGCCTTGATAGCCTCGTCCTGATACATTCCGTGAAGATCCAGTGTTACTATAGGGTTTCCCATGATCGCTCCTCACTATTTGATCCAGGATTCATCGGAAGGATTATTTCTGAACTGAATGAGTCTCTCTATATCAGACTTAGGGATATAACCTTCCTCTGCCGCTACTTCGGCAACTGTGTCAAAGTTGGTAAGCGATGTCCATTCAATGCCTGCTTCGCTCATGCGATCCTTTCCCTTCTGCATTCCGTAAGTCATGATCGATACAACTCCGAGTACATCAGCTCCGGCATCTCTGAGAACGTTTACTGCATCGATGCAGCTTCCGCCTGTTGAGATAAGATCCTCAACTACTACGACCTTCTGACCCGGCTCGAGTCTTCCCTCGATCTGATTGCCTCTGCCGTGGTCCTTTGCGCCTGAGCGCACATAGCCCATAGGCATGTTCATCATGTGTGCAGTAATGGCGGCATGAGCAATTCCCGCAGTTGCAGTGCCCATGAGCACTTCAGCTTCAGGGAACATCCTTTCAATTGTTTCGGCCAGAGCAGTCTCTACATCTGTCCTTACGTCAGGCGATGTCAGTGTCAACCTGTTGTCGCAGTATACAGGACTCTTGATCCCGCTTGCCCAAGTAAAAGGTTCCTCAGGTCTGAAGAAAACGGCCTTGATCTTGAGCAGGTCCTGAGCGATCGTTCTTGCAATGTTTTCCATGTTCTTCTCCATTCTTTTATCCGATAAAGTCCTCACAGCATTTTTCATAAGCAAGCAACGGCTTTTCTGCTGCTGTGATGGATCTTCCAACTACTATGTAATCCGAACCCGCTGCCTTGGCATCGGCCGGAGTCATGACTCTCTTCTGGTCGCTTGCCGCATCTCCGGCAAGTCTGATACCGGGTGTTACTGTAATGAAATCATCTCCGCATACCTCGTGAATACGCGCAGCCTCATGTGCTGAGCATACTACGCCGGACAGGCCCGCCTTCTTCGTATTGAGAGCATACTGCTCAACTACCTCGGTAAGAGGTCTGTCTATCAGAAGATCTCTCTGCATGGTCGCTTCATCGGTAGAAGTCAGCTGAGTAACTGCGATAAGAAGCGGCTTCTCTGCATATCTTGCTGCACCGTTCATGAGGCCCTCATAAGCGGCCTCCATCATAGGGATCGTGCCGCCTGCGTGAACATTTACTATGTCAACACCGTATGCGCCAAGAACCTCCATTGATTTCTTTACTGTATTAGGGATATCGTGAAGTTTGAGATCCAGGAACACCTTGTGTCCGCGATCCTTAAGTTTCTTTATGATCGAAGGTCCTTCGGCATAGAACAGTTCCATTCCGATCTTTACAAAAGGTCTGCATGCTGCGAAATTCACCGAATCGCAGGATGCCTGAGGATCCGATTTTATCCTGTTGAACTTATCCAGAAATCTGATCGTTTCATCAGCACTACTGAAATCACATGCGATTATTACATCTTTACCCATATTTCCCTCCTGTTTATTTCCATGCTGTTCCGATAATATCGTGAAGATCGTTTATTCCGTATTTTTCCATTGCCTCCGGCAGAGCATCTATAATGTTCTTAGCGGCCATCGGATCAGTCAGATTGGCTGCTCCGATCTCTACAGCACATGCTCCTGCCATCATCATTTCCAGCACATCCTCGGCAGAGGATACGCCTCCCATTCCCACGACCGGTACACTGACTGCCTGAGCCACCTGATATACCATCCTGAGAGCTACAGGGAAAACGGCAGGTCCTGAATATCCGCCTGTCGTGTTGGCCAGTATCGGCTTGCCCGTCCTGAGATCTATCCTCATTCCCATCAGAGTGTTGATCAGGCTGATCGCATCAGCACCCGCTGCCTCGCAGGCCTTTGCGATAGATACTATATCCGTAACGTTTGGTGATAGCTTGATGATCACCGGTTTGGTCGTTACTGCCTTGACTGCTTTGACGACCTCAGCAGCTGCCTCGCAGTCTGTTCCGAACGACATTCCGCCGCCATGAACATTAGGACAGCTGATGTTCACCTCCAGCCATCCGACCTGCTCTGCTTTATCAAGTCTGCTGCATACCCTGACGTACTCATCGATGCTGAAACCGCTGACGTTGGCCATTACCTTTTTATTGAACACCTTTGCCAGTTTGGGCAGTTCCTCGTCTATTACCGCGTCTACGCCGGGATTCTGCAGGCCTACTGCATTGAGCATTCCGGATGGACACTCCGCGATACGAGGCGTTTCATTTCCGAACCTCGGCTCGCCTGTCGTTCCCTTGAATGAGAACGTACCAAGACAGTTTATGTCATATATCTCAGCGAATTCATAACCGTATCCGAATGTTCCGCTTGCAGGGATCACCGGATTATCAAGTCTGATACCGCATAATTCTGTACTGATATCTTTCATGTCTCTCTCCTTGGGAACTACCACAAAAGCTCTTCTTTCTCAAGCACAGGTCCGTCCTTGCAGATCCTCTTGTATCCTGTGACAGTCCTGCAGCTGCAACCCATGCATGCGCCGAATCCACATCCCATTCTTTCTTCAAAGCTGAACTGACCGCTTGTGCTGCTCGCTTTATATACTGCCTTCAGCATTGCTTCAGGTCCGCAGCAGTAGAAATACGAGTGATCAACTTCAGGCATCGCATCTGTGACAAATCCTTTTACAGTCTTTACATTATCGATCTCCGGCAAATCTCCCTTTGCAAATGTTGCGATCACATCGCATCCGAGAGCAATAAATTCGTCAACATAGAAAGCATCGCTCTGACCGTTAAATCCCAGAATGACTGTTACCTGTTTACCGGAACCGATAAGCTTTCTGGCTGCGAGATACATGGGAGGTATGCCTACTCCTCCACCGATCAGCAGAGGTCTGTCACCCGCCTTGCTAAGATCATATCCGTTTCCGAGCCCCGTAAGAATATCCAGCTCTGTTCCACATGGGAGCTGCGTCATCTCCTCTGTTCCGTGTCCCAGTACTTTATATATGATGGTAAAAGAATCCTCACCTACATCGCAGATAGAGATAGGCCGTCTCAGAAAGTGTCCGTTCAGTCTGATGTTAACGAACTGACCGGCTGCGCTGATCTCGCTGACATCTCCCGAAAACTGCATCCTGTAAATGCCTTCTGCAAGTTTTCTGTTTTCTGTTATTGTAAATATGCTCTGTTTCATGATTATGTGTTAAATTGTTGAAATGATCTGAACAGTCAGACTCTGCATCGCTACTATATTTTAAGCTTTATAATTTATAAACCTCTTCGCCATTGATAACGGTTGAATGATTTATTCCGCACACCTTCCATCCATCAAATGGTGTTGCATGTCCCATTGAAATGAAGTTCTCAGGCTCGATCGTCCACTCCGCGTCCAGATCCCAGAGTGAATACTCATCGCCCATCGGGATATTGAATCGTCTGCGCGTATTGTAGACAAGGCAATCGAGAAGCTTTTCCATGCTGATAATGCCCGGTTTTACAAGATAGGTATACATGATCGGAAATGCGATCTCGATACCCACGATCCCGAAAGCCGACTTCTCCAGACCTCTTGACTTCTCATCTGCGCTGTGAGGAGCATGATCCGTCGCAATGCAGTCTATGGTCCCGTCATTGATACCGTCGATCAGCGCCTGTCTGTCCGAAGCATCACGCAGAGGAGGATTCATCTTCCATTTTCCGTCTTCCTCAAGCATGCTTTCATCCAGCAGAAGATAATGAGGTGCAGTTTCGCATGTAACATCAACACCTCTTGCTTTGGCCTGTCGGATGATCTCCACACTCTCTTTCGTAGAGATATGGCAGACATGATAAGCGCAACCTGTCTCTTCGGCAAGTCTTAGATCTCTTGCTATCTGGCCCCACTCTGACTCTGAGCAGATACCTCTGTGCCCGTAGTCTGCCGCATAAACGCCATCATGTATATAGCCGCCGCGAAGCAGAGAATTATCCTCGCAGTGTGCCGTGATGATCTTGCCGAGACGTTTTGCCTCCAGCATAGCTGTTCTCATCATCTCTTCTGACTGCACACCATGACCGTCATCGCTGAAAGCAATGCATTTATCTGCCAGTGCTGACATGTCAGTAAGCTCTTCGCCCTTCTGTTCCATCGTGATCGCAGCATAAGGATAGACAGCTATGCATGCATCTCTGTCTATGATGTCCTGCTGTTCTCCGACATGCTCGACGCTGTCACTTACAGGCTTGAGATTTGGCATGGTGCATACAGCTGTATAGCCGCCATGTGCCGCTGCACATGACCCGCTTTTAATAGTCTCTTTATAAGAAAATCCCGGTTCTCTGAAATGCACATGCACATCACAGAAACCGGGTATTTTAATCAGCCTGGAGTCAGTCACAATATGATCCTTTCCGCTTCAAATAAGCAAAAAACCTGTACATTTTTCAAGAAATTTTACCATATTTTCGCGGTATTATTCAAGGCTATTATAGCTGCCCTGTTTTATATTTACATATTTAAAAAGCAGTTATTGTACTTCTTATTCCGTCCCTAATGATATATACTGTTTTTATTAAAACGGAGGTCGGTCTCATGAAAAAAATCGCTGTAATTGCAGGCACTCCTGTCGATACCGGGATGGGGGTTGATTATCTGAACAGAAAAGATCCCGGTACACAGACTGTTTCCCTTCCGCTGGAAAACGATCCGAGGGCATGTCACATCTTCCAGATGCAGACAGAAGAAAAAAATACACCCAGATGAAAGTCCTGTTTCAGAAGGGCCTCGCATCAGGTGCGGAAGCATTTTTTATATATTGTAATTCCTTAAGCGCCGCCTTCGATTTTAAGTCTCTTGCAGAAGAGCTGGATGTGCCGTGCATCACTCCGCTCGATGCATATGAAAAGCTTGCATCAGACTACAGCTGCTGCGGTCTCATTGCCGAAAACAACCAGGCGACCGCAGGTATTGAGAAGATCATTACACTGACCAATCCTGAATGCAGCATATTAGGAAACGGCCTGCTTTTCCTCGTTGAAGACATAGAAAAAGGCTATAGGAACGAATCACCTCTGTATACAGCCGAATCAATAGTTGATCGGCATCAGCTGAGGACCCTGTGTGATTTCTACAAAGCGAACGGTGCCCAATGCCTTATTATCGGCTGCACCCATTTCCCGTATATTCATCAGGCTCTGGAAAACGTAACAGATCTGCCGATAATAGATCCGGCAGACATCATGTTCAGTCTTCTTGAATGCAGATAAAATAAAAGGAGTCATTTCTTTCGAATGACTCCTTTTTAATTTGTATCTAGATCGACCAGTCTTCCTGTCTGGTATGAAGCAGTTCGTGTGATCTGTGTGATAACGGCTTTTCCAGATATTCGTCATAGAGAGCCAGAACATCCGGATTCTCATGTGATCTTCTGAGAGAGTTCTTTCTGTCGATATCGTACAGTCTTTCCTTTCTCTCTTCCGCCAGCTCCTGACCATCCTTTATCGGCTGGCCGCCGCCGCCGGCACATCCGCCCGGACATGCCATGACTTCAACGAAATCGTATTCGACCTCGCCGGCTTTGATCTTTTCCAGAAGTTCTCTTGCATTAGCAAGTCCGGAAGCAACAGCTACTCTTACATCAATATCTCCTGCACGGAATGTTGCATCTCTCCAGCCATACAGACCTCTTACATCACTGAATGCATCAGCATCAACATTTTCGCCTGTGATAAGGTAGTAAGCAGATCTGAGAGCAGCCTCCATTACACCGCCGGTCGCTCCGAAGATAACCGCAGCACCTGTACCGCTTCCAAGCGGGCTGTCAAACTCCTCTTCAGGCAGATTGAACGGATCGATGTTAAGTTCTTTAATGATTCTTCCGAATTCTCTTGTAGTGAGAACCATGTCTACATCTTTATCTGATGCATCGTTGACCTCAGGCACATCGCACTCGTATTTCTTCGCAGTGCACGGCATGATCGAAACGCAGAAAATGTCTTCCGGCTTTTTACCGATCTTTTCAGCAAAATATGACTTCGCAACTGCTCCGAACATCTGCTGCGGTGATTTTGCTGTCGACAGGTTGTTTACATACTCAGGATAATGCAGTTTTACAAATCTCACCCATCCCGGGCAGCATGAAGTGAACATCGGCATCTTATACTCACCCGGGTGAGTCATTCTTTCGATGAATTCGCTTCCCTCTTCCATGATAGTCAGATCAGCTGTGAAGTTGGTATCGAATACATAATCAACACCCATTCTTCTCATTGCTGCTGCCATTCTCTTCTCTGTAGCCAGTTCAGGAGGAAGTCCCAGTGCATCGCCCCATGCAGCTCTTACTGCAGGAGCTACCTGTGCTACAACGATCTTTTCTGATGATTCAACAGCATCGAGAAGTTTATCAGTATCGTCTCTTTCGATCAGAGCACCAACAGGGCAATGAGTTACGCACTGTCCGCACATTGCACATCCTGCCTCATTTATTGAAAGTCCCTGATTTACACCGACTCTTGCATGACTGCCGGTGCCTATGAGATCCCATACATTGATCCCCTGGATCTTGTCGCACACTTCAATGCAGCGCATGCAGGAAATGCACTTTCCTTCTCTTCTGATAAACGGAAGAGTGGTATCCCATCTGGTCTTGAGAACTGTTCTTTCATAAGGAATATGATAGATATTGAACTGCTCTGCAAGACTCTGCAGCTTGCAGTTTCCATTTCTGTTACATGCAGGGCAGAAACCGTCATGCTTGGAGAGAATGAGTTTAAGATTGACCTCTCTTGCCTTTCTTACACGTCTGGAATTGGTTCTGATCACCATTCCCTCTTCGCAGAGTGCATTGCATGCTGCATTGAGTTTAGGTTCTCCTTCTATCTCAACCACACATACCCTGCAGGCACCGATATCATTAAGACCTTCGAAATAACAAAGTGTAGGGATAGGTACTCCTATGGATTTTGCTGCATCCAGGATAGTTGTTCCTTTTTCAACAACGGCTTCCATTCCGTCAATTGTTAATCTGATCTTTTCCATTAGAGTCCTGCCTCCTTTCTTTTACCAAGGCCGAAGTGGTCACAACGCAGACATCTTGAGCATTCCTGAGCAGTCTCTTCATCACTCATGCAGTATTCCATGAGATCGAAATCCTCTTTACGCTCTGATGCAATACGTTCTGTCATGTTTACTCTTCCGCAAGCAGGTGTAAATTTGTATGATGCAGCTACTCTCTCTGCAGGCATTGCTACACGTCCGTTTCCTCCGAGATACTCATCGATGGTTACAGCTGCAACTTTACCTGCCTCGATAGCTCTGATAACAGTCTCCGGTCCGAATACACAGTCACCGCCGGCAAATACACCTTCCATGTCTGTGACTTCAGCCGCAAGGTTGGCAACGATCCTGTTTCTTCTGGTAGGAATGCCGACCTGAGCCATTGCATCCGAGTCGATGCTCTGTCCGATCGCAACGATAACGATATCTGCCGGTATAACAGTCACATCCTCATCAGCATTTCTGACAGACGGTCTGCCTCTATCCACAGGTCCTGTTACCTGTTTCTGAAGCAACATTGATTTTACGTGGTTATTTTCATCGACCTCGATCTTTACAGGTGCCATCAGGCTCATGATCTCAGCGCCTTCTGCCATTGCACCCTCGATTTCTTCAGCCTGAGCTGTCATGTCCTGAATTCTTCTTCTGTATGCACAGACAACGCTCTCAGCACCAAGTCTCAATGAAGTTCTTGTAGCATCCATTGCAACATTGCCGCCTCCTACTACAACAACGTTCTTGCCGCTGAAGTCAGGTCTTTCGCCGTCTCCGATCATTCTCAGGATCTCTACTGCAGACATTACGCCGTCAGCATCCTCACCCTCGATCCCGAGAGATGATGCAGCCTGTGCACCTATTCCGATATAGATCGAATCATATTCTTTTCTGATATCTTCCAGTCTGATATCTTTTCCGACTGATACCCCGGTCTCGAATTCAACACCGGTACTGAGAATAGCATTGATATCTTTGTCCAGCCATTCATTCGGCAGTCTGTATGGAGGAATACCGTATCTCAACATTCCGCCGAGTCTGTCTCTCTGATCGAAAACCTTTACCTTGTGGCCCAGGAGACTGAGATAATATGCTGCTGTAAGACCGGAAGGGCCGCCGCCAATGACTGCGACCTTTTTGCCTGTCGAAGCCACACATTCAGGAGGAGCAACTACTCCTGCCTTTTCTACAGCCACTCTCTTGAGGCCTCTGATATTAACAGCGTCATCAACAAGCTGACGACGGCAGTAATTCTCACAAGGATGTTCACAAACAAGACCGCAAACACTAGGGAACGGGTTCTGTCTTCTGATGATCCTGATAGCATCATCATATTTTCCCGCCTGAACACAGCTGATATATCCCGGAATATCAACATGTGTAGGACATGCTGCCATGCAAGGGATCTCACTTACCCTGGCTGCACACATGTTTTTCCTGATATGTGCCTCGTAATCTTCTCTGAAGGCCAGAAATCCATCCAGAACGAGCTTCGCTCCTTCAAAACCGATCGCACAATCTGCTGAATCAGCTATCGATCTTGCTGTTTCTTCTATTAAATCAAGGTCTCCCATCTGACCGTTTCCATCAAGAATCCTGTCATAGATCGCAGAAAGCTTATCCAGTCCGACACGGCACGGTACGCACTTTCCGCAGCTTTGTGCAAGGCAAAGCTTAAGAAACGCACTGGTCATTTCTACAGGGCAGTTTCCTGTAGGCGAACCCTCAAGTCGTCTTGAGAGGTCACCATACAGATTCTTCATGATTTTGTCAGCCTCAGAAGGTCTGATGATTCTAACTTGTGACATTCTTATGTCCTCATCTTTCTTTAATTTTTATGACACGTTCTATTATAATACCACAAGTGCATGCTGCTTTGCATTCAAAACCGCGTCTCTTGAATTGAACGTGATGCGAAGTTATACTTTCATTGATGGAGAACGGAGGATGACATTGGATAAAGGTATCAGATATGTTTCATGTAACGCGCCCGAAGAGCTTAAGGATCTGCTTAGAAGGTCCGGCTTTGCCGTGTCTGAAGTCTGCCCAGCTCCAACAGTAAGTACCCCTGTTACTGCGCATCCTGATATAAACATGTGCAGGCTCGGCATCAGCATTGACGCAGATGTCATGAAGGCGTTGCCTGAAGAACTTGGGTCGGATTATCCTGCAGATATTCCGTACAACGCCGCATGTACCGGAAAATATTTCATACACAACCTCAGGCATACCGCTCCAAGGCTGCTTGAGGCCGCACAACTTGCAGGGATGTCAATGATAGATGTCAGACAGGGTTATGCAAAATGTTCCTGCGTCATAGTCGACGAAGATTCCATCATAACTTATGACCACGGTATTGCATCCAGATGCGAAAAGGCCGGAATGAATGTACTTCTCGTCAGACCGGGAGGCATCGATCTGGAAGGCTATGATACAGGATTCATAGGAGGCACATCAGGACGCGTTGATGATGCTGTCATATTCTGCGGTGACATCGACTCACACCCTGACGCCGTTCAGATAAGAGAATTCATAGAAAAACGCGGGCTCAAAGTAATCGACTTTGACTTCCCGCTCACTGATATAGGATCGATCATATGAAAAAACACGCAATAATCCCTATTTTCATACCGCATCTTGGCTGTCCGAATGACTGTGTATTCTGCAATCAGCGCAAGATCACAGCAAGGACCGAAGTCCCTTCTGCCTCGGATGTTCGCCGTACTGTCGAAGAATGGCTGACAACTCTGGAACCGCGTCACTTAAAGAACGGCGGTACAATCGAAGAGATCGAAGCCTCATTTTACGGCGGCAGTTTCACAGGTCTGCCGATCGAGGATCAGACCATGTATCTGTCGGTCGCAAAGGAATTTCTCGACGCAGGTCGCATCGATTCCGTGCATCTTTCCACCAGACCGGATTATATCGACGACAAGATACTGACCAACCTCAGAAATTACGGTGTAGAGGCCATCGAAATAGGTGTCCAGTCATTCGATGACGAAGTTCTCAAGGCCTCCAACAGAGGCCACGATTCATCCACAGTCTATCGCGCTGCCGAAATGATCCATGACTATGGTTTTCGTCTCGGCATACAGCTGATGATAGGTCTCCCCGGCGATTCGATGGAGTCCTGCATTTATTCAGCCAGGGAGACGGCACGTCTCAAGCCGGAGCTTGCCAGGCTCTATCCTACCATCGTACTTGATGAGACACGGCGCCGCGATATGTACAACGAAGGTACATATGAGGCTCTGTCACGCGAGGAAGCAGTCGCGCGCACACTTGCAATGTACCGTATCCTCGACGATGCCGGAATTTATATCATGCGTGTAGGTCTGAAAAGTACTGATATCATAGGTGACGGCGGTGCCATCAATGGAGGCACCTATCATCCTGCTTTCCGTCAGCTTGTCGAGGGAAGACTCATGCGCGAGCTTCTTGAGGAAATGCTCACGGAACGCAGCAAAGGCGAAGAACTCCGATCTGTGACCGTTTATTCGAATCAGGCCTGGTTTTCCAACCTTATCGGAAACCGTGCCGAAAACCGCATGTACTTTGAGGAGCACTATCCGGAGATACGCATACGCTATGCAGTAGATGATACCCTGTCGGATAAGGAACTCAGAGTCACAGATAACACAGAAAGAGATTAAGTTTTCCGTCTTTTTCTGAAAATATTCATATTATTTGTCTGATTTTTTTAGCAAATACATTCTTTGCTGTATTATGCATTGAAAATGTGTTAGAATATTGACCGCAAATCAATCAAAGGAAAACATGAGGATAAAACCATGAAATATGACGTAGTAATCATCGGAGCCGGTCCGGGAGGAATCTTCTCGGCATACGAACTGACCAGGCTGAAGCCGGGGATCAGGATCGCGGTTTTCGAAGCAGGAAATGAACTGAGCAAGAGAAAATGCCCTATCGACGGAGTCAAAGTCAAAAAGTGCGTGAACTGCCCGACATGCTCCATCATGAACGGATTCGGCGGAGCCGGTGCTTTTTCTGACGGAAAATATAATATTACTAATGAATTCGGCGGAACTCTCCATAAGTTCATCGGTAAGGAAAAAGCCCTTGACCTGATGCGCTATGTTGACGAGATCAATCTGAAATACGGCGGCGAAGGCACCAGACTGTACTCGACTGCTAACAGCGACTTCAAACGCCTGTGCCTGCAGAACAGACTGCATCTGCTGGATGCTTCCGTACGTCATCTTGGAACAGACATCAACTACAAGGTGCTCGGCAACATGTTCGCTGAGCTGAAAGAGAAAGTTGACTTCTATTTCAACACACCTGTAAGGAAAGTGTTTGACAGAGACGGTACATATGAGATCGAGACTGACAATGACAGCTTCACTGCTGACAGCTGCATTATTTCCGTAGGCAGAAGCGGAAGTAAATGGATGGAGATAGTATGTAACGATCTCGACATCAAAACACGTTCCAACCGTGTAGACATCGGCGTACGTGTCGAACTGCCGGCTGCTGTTTTCAAGCACATTACCGACGAGGTATATGAGAGCAAGATCGTATACCTGACTGAGAAGTACGAGGACCTGGTCCGCACTTTCTGCATGAACCCTAAGGGTGCGGTCGTATCCGAGAACACCAACGGTATCATTACAGTAAACGGACACAGCTACGAAGATCCGGCACTTCAGACGGAAAATACGAATTTCGCGCTGCTCGTATCAAAGCACTTTACAGAGCCTTTCAAGGATTCCAACGGCTACGGTGAAAGCATTGCAAGACTTTCAAACATGCTGGGTGGTGGAGTTATTGTTCAGAGATTCGGAGATCTCATCCGTGGACATCGTTCAAATGAGAACAGGATGCAGAAATCATTCCTTACTCCAACGCTCAAGGCAACACCTGGAGACCTGAGCCTTGTCATGCCTAAGAGAATACTCGACGGCATTATCGAAATGATATATGCCCTGGACAAGATCGCACCGGGAACTGCCAACGACGACACTCTGCT
>JAKSSO010000022.1 GCA_024403055.1 Mogibacterium sp.
CGTCGCGCACATGCTGAAGAGCACGGCGGACGGTAACGCTCAGCGCGTACGCGCTGTACGAGTGTTTCATCTCGTCATATATCTCATGCTCGATTATTGTGCTGTTGTCTAATAAATTCGCCATTATTTCAGTCCTTTTATAGGGTGATCAATAATAAAGTGCTTATATATCCAGGTTCTTTACGTATCTTGCGTTCTCTTCGATGAACTGCTTTCTCGGCGGGACCTTGTCGCCCATGAGAGTAGTGAATATCTCGTCCGCTGCCTGCGCATCCTCGACCGTGATCCGTACAAGAGTGCGGTGGTCATAGTCCATGGTGGTCTCCCAGAGCTGGTTGAAGTCCATCTCACCAAGGCCTTTATAACGCTGGATCTCTGTTTTGTTGTTACCGCTCTTGCCTTTGAGCTCTGCAAGCAGTTTGTCCTGCTCAGCATCCGAGTATGTGTACCAGATCTTCTTGCCCTGCTTCACCCTGAAAAGCGGCGGCTGCGCCGCGTATACATATCCGCCCTCGACCAGCGGCGTCATGTATCTGTAGAAGAATGTAAGCAGCAGTGTTCTTATATGGGCTCCGTCGACGTCAGCATCCGTCATAATGATGATCTTATGATAGCGGAGCTTGTCGATGTCGAAGTCCTTGCCCACATTGCAGCCGAATGCCGTGATCATGTTCTTGATCTCTTCAGAGCTGAGGACTCTGTCAAGCCTGGCCTTCTCAACGTTTAATATCTTTCCTCTGAGTGGCAGAACTGCCTGACGCTTCCTGTCACGTCCCTGCTTTGCGGATCCGCCTGCGGAGTCTCCCTCTACGAGGAATATTTCGCTGAGTGCAGGGTCTTTCTCGGAGCAGTCCGCCAGTTTTCCCGGCAGCGAGGTAGTCTCGAGAACCGATGTCTTACGCGTGATCTCTCGTGCTTTGCGCGCTGCCTCTCTTGCACGCTGCGCTCTGAGACATTTATCGATGATCACCTTCGCCTGCTTTGGATTCTCCTCGAGGAAGTAGGTCAGCTGTTCCGAAGTGTTGGTCTCAACGAATCCCTTGACTTCTGCATTTCCGAGCTTTGCCTTCGTCTGTCCCTCAAACTGAGGGTTGGTGAGCTTGACTGACACTACAGCCGTCAGTCCTTCTCTAACGTCATCGCCTGTCATGGCGTCATCGTTATCTTTTATGAATTTATTCTTTTTCGCGTAGTCATTGATCGTCCTCGTCAGTGACGACTTGAATCCGACTTCGTGGAATCCACCCTCGTTGGTATGGATGTTATTGGCAAATGAGATGATATTTTCGCTATATCTGTCGGTATACTGCAGAGCGACCTCAACGGAATAGCCTTCTTTTTCTGCTTCATAATAAAAGATAGTCGGGTTGATCACATCCTTGTTGTGATTGAGGTATTCGACGAATTCCTTGATGCCGCCTTCGAAGCAGAAATGATCCTTCGTCTGCGGACTGACTCTTCTGTCGACAAGATCGATGGAAAGCCCCTTGTTCAGGAAAGCCATTTCGCGGAGTCTTCTCTGAAGCGTAGTATAGTCGTATACCGTTTCATCGAATATCTCAGGATCAGGCCAGAACTGTGTCTTTGAACCGGTCTTGCCTGTCTTGTATTCGCCTATCACCTTGAGTTCAGTGGATCGCTCGCCTCTGAAATATTCCTGTTCATATATCTTGTTGTCACGTCTTACCTGCACACGCATATGAGTAGAGAGCGCATTTACTACTGATGCGCCTACTCCATGCAGACCTCCGGATACTTTGTATCCTCCGCCGCCGAACTTTCCGCCGGCATGCAGCTGAGTATGGATGACCTCGACCGCCGGTATTCCCATCTTAGGGTGTATGTCTACCGGCATGCCTCGTCCGTCGTCCTGCACTATAATGGAGTTGTCGGGCTCGATGCTTACGCTTATATTCTTGCAAAATCCTGCAAGTGCCTCGTCGACTGAGTTGTCCACTATCTCATATACCAGATGATGAAGCCCTGCCGGACCCGTACTTCCGATATACATACCCGGTCTGAGACGTACCGGTTTGAGACCCTCCAATACCTCGATCTGGCTCGCGCCGTATTCCTGTTTCTGGGCCATTTCGTTCCCCTTCTTTTTCTGAATTTTTATGTTCGTCTTTCAGCACTGAAATGCAAGAAGTCTTAGCGAATGTCTATCCCTTGCAATCAGTGCTTTGCATTAAAAAACGGGCCTTACATCCCATGAAATATTCGCCGATATTTTACCATATAAGCGATTTTTACGCAAGACCTGACACTATATCTTGTTTTTTTAAAAAATTCCCTTAAATCGAAAATAATCGCCCCAAAACAGACAAAATGTGACCGGGATCATCGTTTTTTCTTCCGAACGACTAGTGCAAAAGTACAAGTTTCTATTCTATGCAGAACGTCTTTCTTGTATAATTGATCCCATGAAGATCAACAGTATTATTCTTGAAAACTTCAGAAATTACGGTAACCTTGAGCTGGACTTCGATGATCGCAGAAATATAATCATTGGAGAAAACGCCCAGGGAAAGACCAACCTCATCGAAGCGATCTATATGACTGCTTTCGCGAAGTCTTTTCGTACCGGCAATTCCGCTGAACTCATACAATTTGGGAAGGACTCCGCAAGGGTCAGCACATACATAACATCCGAAGAGCTTGAAAAGAATATAAATATAGTTATCCGATCTGACGGGAAGAAAATGATCAAACGGGACGGAAAACTGCTGAGAAAAACCACCGAGCTTCTAAATAATGTGGTGGTTATCATCTTCTCTCCCGATGATCTTCGAATAATAAAGGACAGTCCTGAACGCAGACGCAGCTTCATAAACCGCGAACTGTCGCAGATGAGACCCATGTACTACGATGCTCTCAGACGTTACAATGAAGCTCTGCGTGAAAAGAACGCTCTCTTGAAGGGCTACTTTAATATAAGAAAGAAAACCTTTACCAGAGCGGACAATCTCAGTCTCAACGATGTGCGGGCCGGCAACGATACTTTCGAAAGAAGTCCTTTCGACAACAGTCGCAAATATAATGAGGAAATGATGGATATCTATGATCGTCAGCTGGCCGACTCCGGCTACGAGATCATTCGATTCCGCAGGGAGTTTACCGAAATGCTCAGCATCGAGGCAGGTGAGATCATGAACAAGATCTCCGGCGGCAGAGAGGATCTGAAGATAGAATACAAAACAGCCTGCAATTTCGTGACCGGCACCGAGGGCAGAGAGATCCTTTACAGCCAGATCTTCCACAACAGAGATCGCGATATATATAACGGCTACGCCGGCCTGGGGCCGCATCGTGACGACATTGAGTTTTTCATCAATGGGAAGGAAGCTAAAAAATTCGGTTCCCAGGGTCAGCAGCGTACCATCGCTCTTTCACTCAAGCTCTCGGAGATCAGGATAGCCAGACAGGTGCTCGACGAGCCTCCCGTGCTTCTGCTTGATGATGTGCTCTCGGAGCTCGATCTTGACAGGCAGAGATTCCTCGTAAATGAGATCGATGACGTTCAGCTGTTCATCACCTCGGCCGAGCTGAACGATGAGGTCATAAAGGATCTGCGCGGCGGCACGCTCTTCCGCATAGAGGACGGTACCGTTACAAGGGTAGATAAATACTGATATCCCCCACATTTATGCCAAATGTGATATAATTTTTCAGACGTTACAGACCAGTACTATTTAATACAAGGATTCGGAGAAAAAATGAACAACAAAAGAGGAGGAGCCGGAGCTAAGATCCTGCTTGTACTTATTCTTATGATCGCTTCTGCAATCGGAGGCGCATATGCTTACAGAACACTTGACGGAAAGCTGGCGGCACGTGACGCGCTAAAGGCAGTCGAAGATGTGGACATTTCTGATTACGAGTCTGCAGAGCAGGGAGTAATCCAGGGCTATATCGATGAGGCCACCAAAGACCTCGGCACAGCTAAGACACGCAAGGATGTCTATCAGATAATCGCAAAATTCATTAGCGATGTAGATAAGATCCAGACAAAGAACGAAAAGGAACTCGACCGGGCTCTCAAAGAAGCAGAAGAGGCAAAGAAGCAGTTCAACAACCGCAACACTTCCGATGATTCTTATGGCTATGACGGTGATAAGGTCGACGGCGAGACATCCGGCACAGACAATGAAGGCAGCTACAAAAGCAACAACCTCTCTCAGGGCAGTGATGAGGAAGAAAGCGGCGGCGGATTCCTTGGCAGTCTGCTCGGAGGTCTTTCCAGCGGAGCTTCCGACAACTAAAGTAATATGAGATCGAAAGTCAGGCGTCTACTCATTGTAATGATGGTCATGCTGGCGGCATTCGCTGTGGCGTTCGCTTCGTGTGCAGATCAAGAGGCAGAATCAGAACCGATGACTTTCGAAAGCTTCATCAACGCTGATCCTTCTATTCTTGAGTCAGTTGACGCACAGCTCGTCTCAGGGCAGTCTTCAGACATATCATATGAAATAAAGGGCAACGAGATAAGCTATACATTTGAGATGTCGGGCACTGATGGCATGACCGAAGATATTGTGAACAGCGACATAGTCAAAGAGTCACTGGAAACCGGAATGAAAAATCAGGCAAGCAGTTTCAAGAGCCTTGCGAACTCACTCGCCGGAATTTCGAAGATAGACGGCATACGGATCATAGTCAGCTATACATATAATGGTGATACTGTTCTCACTGAGACCTTTGAAGCCGATCCGCTTCCGTCGGATGAAGACTCACCAGATGATATAGACGCATAAATTCCAAGTAGAAAGAAAGAGAGGAGACACATCAGTGCTTCCTCTCTATTTTCTTATCCGTTATTTCTTAGTCTCGATAATGACTTTGCGGTATGGATCCTTTCCCTCGCTTCTTGTGGTCACGTTTGGATGACTCTGAAGTGTGCAGTGGATCACCTTTCTCTCGTAAGGATTCATAGGTTCAAGAACTGTAGACTTTCCCGTTCTTTCAACCTTGCTTGCCAGATTGTTCGCAAGATTGACTAGAGTTTTTTCTCTTTTTGCCCTGTAGTTCTCGGCATCAAGTATGACCCTGACGTATTTGTCTGAATCCTTATTTACTACGTAACTGGCAAGGCACTGAACGGCATCGAGAGTCGCTCCTCTTTTACCGATGATAGTTCCGGTATCTTTGCCTTTTATCTCGACAAAAACCAGTTCATTATTCGCCTTCACGCTGAAGTCGAGATCTACTCCCATCTGCTCGGCTATGTCTCTGAGGAACTTCTCAAGAGGATGTCCCTCGACCGGATCAAGCTTTTTTACTTCGTAGAGCATGGAATCCTCGAGTGAAAGGCTGTATTTCTTTTTTGATCTGCTGCGAACCTTCTCTTTTCTGCCTGCCTTTTCTCTGGCCCTGGCATCTTCTCTTTCCTCAGCCTCGAACCTGTCATAATCAGCTCTTATATCATCAGGCAGCTGCTGAGCAGAATTCTCAGGCAATCCCGCAAGAATCGCATCTATATCATCAAATGTAGCTTTTTCTCTTTCCCTTGGCTCCTCTTCCTTTGCTGTGACCCTGACTCTCGCCAGTTTTGAGCCTATTCCGAGAAATCCGTTAGACGATTCTTCGAGCACTTCGATCTCCGCGTCCTCTTTGTCTATTTTGAGTTCCTTAAGCGCGAGATCCACGGCAGTCTCAACATCGACTCCCCATTTTTCTGAAGATCTCATTTATTAATAACTTCCTTTCATTCTTGCTCTCTTCTTCCGTAAGAGCTCCTTTTCGGCTCTTTCTTCAAGTTTCTTCTTCTCTTTTTCTGCATTCATCTCATCTCTGATCTTATTGATCCTGAGGTTAAAGAATATCTGCATGAACTGACCGCCGGCCCAGTAGATCGCAAGTCCTGCCGGATACGATCTTGCGAGCCAGAGAATGCTCAGCGGGAAGAAATATTTCATAATAGCATTCATTGCCTTCTGCTGTCTGGGATTAGCGCCCGGCTGCTGCATAGTCATCGCACTGTTCATGCTGAATGCGAAGAAAGTCGCAACGCCTGCAGCTATAGGCAATATCCAGAGATCCGGCTGCGCGAGGTCCTTTATCCACAGAAAAGACTCGTGGTTTGCAAATATCAGTGAGCTGTCAGCCGGCATGTACTTCATCGGATTTCTGAGCAGTGCAAACAGTCCCATAATGATAGGAAACTGGATAAGCATCGGAAGACAGCCGCTCATCGGATTAAATCCGCTCTCAGCATACAGCTTCTGCATCTCCTCATTCATCTTTTCTCTGTCGTTGGCATACCTGCTCTGGATCTCTTTCGTCTTTTCAGACATCTCAGACATGTTTGCCGTCGATCTGATCTGCTTAGAGTATAGAGGATACAGCACAAGCTTCACAATTACAGTGAGTATGATGAGCGAGATACCGTAATTGCCCACCAGTTTGTATATCAGCGCAAGCAGATATCCGATAGGTTTTGCAATTAATCTCATTATTATTCTCCGTTCTCGTTTTTCGTTTATTAAGGTACGGGATCGTATCCACCCGGATGACCCGGATGACACCTGAGTATTCTTTTGATACCCAGCCAGCTTCCTTTGAGTGCACCGTATTTTTCCACAGCTTCTATAAAATAGGCGCTGCATGTCGGATTATACCTACAGTGTGCTCCAATGTACGGCGATATGCCGATCTGGTATGCCCGCACAAATGCGATCAATATTTTTTGAACGATATTTTTCTTACTTTTCATTCTTATTATGTCTGTCTATGAGAAGTCCGCTTTCTCTAAGGACTTTTCTGAGGTTCTTTTCTACCTCATTTTCCTTATGTCCGCTTATCGCAGCGCGCGCTACAAAAACAATGTCATATCCGGAGGCAATACTCGCTTCCATAGATCTGTACGCTGTTCTGAGCAGTCTTCTTGCCCTGTTTCTTTCTACGGAATTTCCGACCTTTTTGCTTGCTACAAAAGCCGTCCTCGTATATTCGAGTCCGTTTCTTTTATAAAGGATCACGGAAAACCTGCTTCCCCTCGATTTTCCCTTATTATAAACTTGAGAAAAATCGCGCTGCCTTCGTAATGTAAATTCGCTTCGGTCTCTCATTCAGACACCAATAAATTAGACAGTAAGAGATTTTCTGCCTCTTGCTCTTCTTCTCTTGAGTACCTTGCGGCCGTTTGCTGTTGCCATTCTCTTGCGGAAACCGTGTTCTTTAAGTCTCTGTCTTTTCTTAGGCTGATATGTCCTTTTCATTTTTTCTCCTTTCATTAAGAGGCCGAGCCTCTCACACACTTATTATATAGTGCTCTCTGAATTTCATGAGCACACAGACTGTATGATTATAAGGAAGAAACGTTGAAAAGTCAACAATTTTGGTTTTATTAACACTTTATATCCGCATATCATTTACATATTAGACAGTTAAAGTATGTTTTAATAAAATACAAAATTTTTATTAAAACGAGCAATACACAATATGTAGTGTAATCAATTATTTATTAACAATTTTATCAACAATATGTGGAAAACTTATTTTTTGAATTATCTTTTTCCGAGTTTTTTAATAATTTATAACCTTTGCATCTGTGGAAATCTTTATGTAAAATTGGTTCACAATTACATGGAGAGAAACTGTGGATAAAAACAAGATATGGGATACTACTCTTAATTATTTAAGAGATAATAATACGGCTTTGAGTTACAATACCTGGCTGGCTCCTCTGACTATACATCACATTGAGGAAGAAGCCGGTATTGTTTATCTTTCGTGGCCGGATCAGCCAAGGCTTATTACTCATATTAATGATCATTATCTGACACAGATCGAAAATGCAATAAACAGCAGCATGGATAAACCTTTCCGTGTTGTTATAAAAAGCTATAAAGATTATGAACTTTCAAAAGTAAATGTTCCAAAGACTAAAAATAATCTTAATCAAGAGAAGCTTTTCAATCCTCGTTATAACTTTGAAAACTTTGTAGTGGGTAATTCAAATAAATATGCTCATGCAGTATCTGTTGCAGTAGCTGAATCTCCCGGAGACATTTATAATCCTCTCTTTATCTATGGAGGATCCGGTCTCGGAAAAACGCATCTTATGCAAGCGATAGGAGTACATATAATCCGCAACAATCCGGAAGCAAGAGTTCTTTATGTTTCCGCTGAGATATTTACCAATGAACTCATTACTTCTCTTAATGAAAATAAGACCAGAAGTTTCAGAAATAAATATAGAAAACTGGATGCTCTTCTTATAGATGATATTCAATTTCTTGAAGGAAAAGAGGCTACTCAGGAGGAATTCTTCCATACTTTTGAAGCGTTATATCAGAATAATAAGCAGATAGTTATCACCAGTGATTGTCCACCTGTAAATTTAAAAGGACTTGATGAAAGACTTCGTACAAGATTCAGCTGGAACATGATAGCTGATATCACTGTTCCGGATTACGAAACAAGAGTAGCTATCCTTCGTAATATGTCTGAGAAATCAGATATTAAAATAACTGCTGAAGTAAGTGATGTTATCAATCTTATTGCAGATCAGGTCAAGGATAATATACGAGAACTCGAAGGTGCATTTAACAGAGTAGTAGGTCTGTCACAGCTTCTCGACGAACCTATTACAGTAGATAATGCCCGCAGTATATTAAAAGACATAATAAAGGATAATGAACAGGCTGTTGCTCCTGAAAGAATAAGATCTATAGTAGCAAACTATTACAAAATAAAAATAGCAGACATGGATTCACCGAAGAGAAACGCTGAAATAACTCTTCCAAGACAGATCGCCATGTATCTGTGCAGAGAAGAAACAGATCTTTCTCTTCCTAAAATAGGAAAACTGTTCGGTAATAGACATTATTCCACCGTTATTCATGCTATTGAAAAAATAGAACAGCAGATCAAATACGACGAAATACTATATGAGAATATAGAAAAAATAAAAGAAAAGCTTCATTCAAAAAAGTGAAGATATTAAATGAGTTATTTATCAACATTTCATAAACAGTATTTTTAATGATTTTTTCAACTTGATAGAAATAATGCAAAGCTTTAAAAATCAGTTTATTGAAAAGTTATGCACATAATCAACATACTCTACTAATACTACTAATAATCTATTAATTATAATAATAGGATCTCGGGAAAAAAGGAAAGGACCTGCCATGAAAATATACTGCAGCAGATCGGGACTCAATAAAGCTATAAATAATGTATCTCATTCTATTCCTGTAAGAACCACATCAAGCATACTGGAAGGAATACTTGTAAATGTGGAACCAGGGAAGATGAGGCTTACAGCAACAGATACAAATATGACTACTGAAACATTAATAGATGCTGAAACAGAAGGTGTATGTGAATTCGTTGTTCCTGCTAAGCTTTTCAGTGCCATTGTTTCCAAACTTCCTGAAGATGAAATGATGATAGATTATGACACTGAAAAATCAAAAATTAACATTAAATGTGCCGGTTCAAATTCAGAAATAATATGCTTCAGAGGAGATGAATATCCTAAGATCAGACTTAATGAAGGTGAAAAAGAGATATTTATAGAAAAGGAAGCAATAAAAAAATTAATAAAAAAGACAGCATTCAGTGCTTCCACAGATGAATTTAACAGAATAATAACAGGCGTTCTTCTTGAAATGAAAGAAGGAAGCATGAAGATGGTAGGGGTCGACCCTTACAGAATAGCAGTATATAAAATAGATGTTGATAATAATGAAAATGTAAGTGTTATCATTCCTGCCAAACTGATCACAGAAGTAGCCAAGTTCATTGATGACGACGGAGATCCAAAAATGAGCTTTGAAATAATCGATAATAAAGTTGTGATGAAGTTCGACAACAATAAGGTAATAATAAATACATATTCAGGAAAATTTATCGATTATGAAAGAATAATAAATAAAGAGGGAAACAATAATATACGTGTAAAAAAAGACGATCTTATGAAGAGCACGGAAAGAGCATCTCTCCTGGCTTCAGTGCAGAATAATAATCTGATCAAATTCAGCATTGAAAAAGACATGATCTACATTACTTCTCTTAATGAGGAAGGTAATATAGAAGAAAAGGTTGAGATAATAGGCGGAGAAGAATTAAATATAGGTATCAATTCAAGATATTTAAAGGATGCTCTTAATGTAATAGATGATGAGGAGATAATGATCAATTTTAAGGATAGTATAAGTCCTGTTATCATAAAGCCTCTTAAAGGAGAAAAATACACATATCTCATACTTCCTATTAGAATGAATTAGAAAAGAAAAGTAAAAAAAGTGAGGGTCTTGATCCAGTTTAGATACTGAAGATAAGACCCTCTTTTTTATAAAAAATTACTTAAGTTTTGAAGCCGTCTGTGCTGCTATCTTAGCATTATTAAATACCAGCTTAATATTAGACTCGAGGCTGTCTCCTCCTGTCAAATCTTTTACTTTGGCAAGAAGGAAAGGAGTTGTTTCTTTTCCCTTTATTCCCAGTTTATTGCATTCTTCTATAGCTTTGTCGATAGCCGGATCTATTATTTCCGGATCCATTGAATATTCATCAGGTATAGGATTTCCTACAAGAATTCCGCCTTTCATTCCAAGATCAAGGTGCGTCTTAAAAAATGATGCCAGTTCTTCAGGGGAATCCACCTTATAATCAACTTTAAATCCGCTCTTGCTTGTATAGAAAGCAGGCATGTCTTCTGTTCCCATTCCTATTACAGGCACTCCCTTTGTTTCGAGATATTCAAGAGTAAGACCAATATCCAGTATTGATTTACATCCGGCACAGATGACCATAACAGGAGTCTGAGCAAGTTCTTCAAGGTCAGCGCTGATATCCATTGAGATTTCAGCTCCTCTGTGTACTCCTCCTATTCCGCCGGTAGCAAATACTTTTATTCCTGCCATATGAGCTATCATCATTGTTGTGGTGACCGTGCATGCTCCGTCTTCACCTCTTGCACAGAGCATTGCGAGATCGCGGCGTGAAGCCTTCCTGATAGAAGGTCCTTTTTTTCCGAAATATTCTATTTCTTCAGCTGTAAGACCTGCTTTAAGCTTTCCACCTATAATTGCTATGGTTGCAGGGACAGCTCCGTTTTCTCTTACGATTTTTTCTACTGCAAAAGCTGTTTCAACATTCTGAGGATAAGGCATACCGTGAGAGATTATTGTGGATTCAAGAGCTACTACAGGTTTTCCTGCATCCAGAGCTTCCTTTACTTCGCTGCTTATTTCAAGATATTTATTCATTTTGATCGATCTCCTTTAAATCTTTAATATTTACATCATTTTCTCTCATTATTTTTTCAATAAGTGAAATACTCATTTCAGGATGTATGGTCGTATCAATGGATATAGTTGCTGCAGCTGCGGCATTAGCAGCTTTTGCCGGATCTGTCAGTGGATCAGATACCCCATTCATCGAATAATATATTATAGAGGCCATTGCTGAATCACCGGCTCCTGTTGTGCTTTTTATTTCTGCAGGGTATCTTCCGACTATTATCGCCCGATTTTTGTCGGCCGCAAGTATTCCTTGAGGTCCGAGTGAGATAAATACTCTTTTTATTCCCTGTTCTATAAGAATTCGAGCTGCTTTCAGACAGGAATATTCATTTTCTATCCTGGTATCTGTTAAAAACTCGGCTTCGATCAGATTAGGTTTTATGGTATCTATACCATTTAGATGACCTTTTATCTTATCTGCATGCGACACTGATACAGTATCAACATATAGAGGAACTTCACAGATCTCCATGATTTTATATAAGGAATCCTGCGAAATATTACAGTCTGTAACGACCGCCAGGGCTTCATTTATCTGATCCTTGATCGATTCAATATATTTAGGAGTTATATATTCTACTATTTCTACATGAGAAAGAGCAAGATCCATTTCTCCGCCATCATCATTGATGAAGATATACATCGATGATAAAGCTCCCGGTACTGTAATTGAAAGGTCTGTATCGATACCGAGACTTCGGCAGCTTTCCATCATCTCAGTTCCGAGGATGTCATCTCCAACTGCAGTTACCAGTTTTACATCAGCGCCGAGCAAGGCAAGATTGTGAGCAATATTACGGCCTACTCCTCCAAAACTCATTTTTATGATACCGGGATTTGAATCTCCGGATATAAGAGGTTTATATGGAGTACCTCCAATATCGATGTTTGCTGCCCCTATTACTAAAATATAATCTTTATGGTCCATAAGGATATTCAGAATATTATAATCTTATTACGATCATTTCTGTTTTTTGATACGTTCTTTCCAGCACTTATGGCACATTGCGGTGTATCTGTCGTTTCCGCCGAGAACTACCTGATCGCCTTCTGTAATGATGCGTCCGCTGTCATCGAATCTCGCATTCACAGTTGCTTTTCGCCCGCATTCGCAAATCGTTTTGATCTCCGTAATGGAATCCGCAAGCTCCATGAGCCTTTGAGCTCCCGGGAAAAAGTGGGTAAGAAAGTCAGTCCTGAGTCCGAAGCACAGGACCGGAAGATTTTCTTCATCCACGAGCTTTCTGAGCCCGTCTATTTGGACGGGAGTGAGAAACTGTGCCTCATCCGCAATGATAACGTCATAGCATCCGGCATCATGATATGCCTGAATGATGTCGTCTTCAGGAGAGATGATCTGTGCTTTTGCCTGAAGACCTATGCGGCTTTTTATTATGTCTGCGCCATCGCGCGTGTCAGTGCCGGGTTTGATCAGCCAGACCGTCATGTCTTTTTCCTCATAATTGAATTTTGTAGTCAGGGCCTGAGCGGATTTTGACGATCCCATTGCTCCGTATTTGAAATAGAGTTTAGCCATAACGAGCCTCCTTTATTATAGATATTATTATACATAAAATAGTCAGATGCAAAAGAAGGAAGGGGCGAAATCAGGAATATGCTGTGATCCGGTGTGTGTCATATTAAATGATTTGTTTCATTAAAAACAGTTTTGTTTTTATAGGTGATATACTATAATAACATTATGCTGGGGTCGGAAGATCCCAAGTAAAAACATTATATCCTGAAGTACTATTAGGAGGATCAAGATGAAAAAATTTCTTGTAGTTCTTCTCGCAGCTCTTATGGTATTCTCATTTGCAGCTTGCGGGGGCGGTGGTAGCGAAGAGGCTGCAGCTGATGATTCCATGAAGGTTGCAATGGTAACAGACTATGGTGACATCACAGACCAGTCCTTCAACCAGACAACTTATGAAGCTTGCAAGGCATTCTGTGAGGCTGGAAATTTCGACTTCACATATAAGAAGCCTGCATCCGACGCAGACGCTGACCGTGTTTCCTCGATCGAAGAGGCAATAGAGGAAGGCTATAATGTAATCGTTATGCCTGGATACGCATTTGCTAATGCTATCTATGAAGTAGCTCCTCTTTATCCTGACACAAAGTTCGTTGCTCTGGACGTAAGTGAGGGAGACCTCACCGCTTACGGCGAGAGAGAATTCGACGGAGCTAATGTCTACAGCGCAGTTTATCAGGAAGAGCTCGCTGGTTACATGGCTGGTTATGCTGCTGTTAAGCTGGGATACACTAAGCTCGGATTCCTCGGCGGAATGGCAGTTCCTGCAGTTCAGAGATATGGTCATGGATTCGTTCAGGGTGCTGATGCTGCTGCAGAAGAGCTCGGTAAGTCCGACGTAGAGGTCAAGTACGTATATGGCGGACAGTTCTTCGGCGATGCTGACATCACAGCTGCTATGGACACATGGTATGGCGCAGGCACAGAAGTCGTATTCGCTTGCGGCGGCGGAATCTACACATCTGCTGCTGAGGCTGCTGCTAAGGTTGGCGGCAAGGTCATCGGCGTTGACGTAGACCAGGCTGGAATTATCGACGGAGCTTATGGCGAAGGCATGACTGTAACATCGGCTATGAAGGGCCTTGGTGCTACTGTTAACACACTGCTCGGAGCTATCAGCGAAGGCAACTGGGACAACTACGCAGGAAAGATCGAGAACCTCGGTCTCGTTTCCGAGACTCCGGCAGAGAACTACGTACAGCTTCCGGAATCCACACAGTGGGCTGACGGATTCCAGCAGGCTGATTACGAGACTCTCGTTAAGGAGCTGCACAACGGAGATAGAACTGTTTCCAACGATACAGAGGCTCTCCCTGAGACAAAGACTGTTAAGGTTGACGACCAGGGAGCTATCAAGGGCTAAGTTTAAACTCTGAGATATCTCGAATAAAAGACGATCTCTTATGGGGTCGTCTTTTTTAATCGGTTTTTTTCAAGAAAGATACTCTATATTTAATTGTTATGAAATAAATGATAGAATGAGAATATCTGTTATTACTGTTTTATACACGGAGGAATAGGGGATCATGGACGCGCCTTATGCTATAGAAATGGTGAATATCACCAAGCGATTCCCCGGTATCATAGCGAATGACAATATTACGCTTCAGCTGAAGAAAGGTGAGATTCACGCCTTGCTTGGCGAAAACGGTGCCGGAAAATCAACACTTATGTCCGTACTGTTCGGTCTGTATCAGGCTGAAGAGGGAGTGATCAAAAAGGACGGCAAAGAGGTAAAAATCAACAATCCTAACGATGCCAACGACCTGGGCATTGGAATGGTGCACCAGCATTTTAAACTTGTACAGTGCTTCACCGTTCTCGAAAACATCATACTGGGAGTTGAGTCTACGAAGAACGGCATTCTCCAGATGGATGAAGCGAAAGCAAAAGTAAAAGCGCTTTCTGAAAAGTACGGACTTCAGGTTGACCCGGATGCAAAGATAGAGGACATCACCGTAGGAATGCAGCAGAGAACAGAGATTCTCAAGATGCTTTTCAGAGACAATGAGATACTCATTTTTGATGAGCCTACTGCAGTGCTTACACCGCAGGAGATAGATGAGCTGATGCAGATCATGAAGAATCTGAAGGCAGAGGGTAAATCGATCCTGTTTATCACACATAAGCTGAATGAGATCAAAGCAGTTGCTGACAGAGTGACAGTTCTCCGTCGAGGAAAAGGAATTGGTACCGTAGATGTGGCAAGCACTTCGAAAGAAGAGATGAGCCGCATGATGGTCGGCCGCGATGTAAATATGGTGGTCGAGAAGAAAGCGGCAAAGCCTGGTGACGTGATACTCAAAGTAGAGAACATGACGGTCGCATCAAAGCTCCACTCGAATAACGCCGTAAAGAACGTGAGCTTCGAGGTGCATGAAGGTGAGATCGTATGTATCGCCGGTATCGACGGAAACGGGCAGACTGAGTTCGTATACGGACTTACGGGAATGGAGCCTCTTGTAGACGGAAAGATCACTCTTTGCGGTGAAGACATCATAAAGGAATCGATCCGCCAGAGAAGTCGCAACATGAGCCATATCCCTGAAGACAGACATAAACACGGACTGGTCCTTGACTATCCTCTCGAATACAACATGATACTCCAGAGGTATTTCCAGCAGGAGTTTACAACGAAGGCAGGATTCCTGAAGAGACCGGAGATACGTGATTATTCCGAGAAGCTCGAGAAAGAATTCGACGTCAGATCGGGCCAGGGTCCTATAACACTTGCAAGAGCCATGTCGGGCGGCAACCAGCAGAAGGCCATCATTGCACGTGAGGTCGATAAAGAACACAAGCTGCTCGTTGCAGTACAACCTACGAGAGGTCTTGATGTTGGAGCCATCGAAGGCGTACATAAGAACCTTATCGCTGAGAGAGACAACGGCAGAGCCGTTCTCCTGATCTCACTCGAGCTGGAAGAGGTAATGAATGTTCCTGACAGGATCCTCGTAATGTACGAAGGCGAAATAGTCGGAGAGCTTGATCCTAAGAAGACGACTGTTGAAGAGCTCGGTCTCTACATGGCCGGAGCCAAGAGGAATGTCTTTATTGATGCGAATACAAGCGAGATCGAGGAATCTGAATCCGTTGATACAGCAAAAGGGAAGGAGGAAGCATGATGAAAGAGAAAAAAAGTCTGATGAAAAATCCGTCCTTCCAGTCGATACTGACATCGCTCATTTGTATCGTCCTCGGACTGCTGATCGGATATATCGTACTTCTGCTGATCAATCCGGCAGGGGCAGGTGAAGCGATCAAGACCATCCTTATCAACTTCCTGAGCCGTACGTCCGGAGCAGCAAAGATGAAAGCGCTGGGCAACACGCTTGCCAAGACCGCGCCGCTGCTGATGTGCGCGCTGTCGATCTGCTTCTGCTATAAGGTGGGACTCTTCAATATCGGAGCTCCGGGCCAGTATGAGGCAGGTGCCTGCATAGGACTTTATGCCGCACTTGCATGGAACCTCAACTGGTGCCTCTGCCTGATCCTCGCGGCAGTTGCCGGCGGGATCATCGGAGCCATTTCGGGAGTTCTCAAGGCATACAGAAATGTTAACGAGGTAATCTCGGGTATTATGCTCAACTGGATAATGCTTTATCTGACAAACATGGTGCTTTCCACCAAAGCAGTCAAAGACCCGGCAAGCCCGTACACGATCAAGCTTGCGTCAGGCAATCCGAATGCTGTTATCCCTTCGGCAGGGCTCAACAAGCTGTTTGCCAACAATACCACGGTCACGATAGCTATCCCGCTCGCGATCCTTTTCGCGATACTTATCTGGGTGATACTGTCCAAGACAAAATTCGGCTATGAGCTGCGCGCTACCGGTTTCAATAAGGAAGCCGCAAAATATGCCGGAATGAAGGAAAAACAGAACATTATCGTAACGCTTGCCATAGGCGGAGCTCTTGCAGGCATCGGCGCTGCATTCCTCTTCCTCACAGGATATCAGGAATGGTCGACCACGCAGACTTCCGTTCCGGGCATGGGATTCAACGGTATTGCAGCTACCTTCCTCGGAGGTCTGCATCCGATCGGGACGATCTTCGCATCGTTCTTCATCCAGTCCATCACAGACGGCGGAGCACTCATCAACAAGTCGGTATATCCTTCGCAGATCTCAGATCTGATCTCATCACTGATCATCTATCTCTGCGGATTCGTGCTGTTCTTCAAATTCGCTATCAACAACTGGATAGGCAGAAAGGATAAGGGCGGCCCTAATGTGAATGCTGAACCTGTCAAAGACGGTGCTGCAAAATCGGAAGGAGGTGAGAAGTAATGATACTGTTACTGCAATACACTATCATATTCGCCTCTGTACTATGCCTCGTGGCACTCGGAGGATGCTTCTCTGAACATTCAGGTGTAATTAACCTGGGACTCGAAGGCATTATGGTCATGGGTGCTCTCGGAGGAGCGGTAACGATGTTCCTGCTTCCTGCCGGCACCTCCAAGATCGTGATCGTACTACTGACGACACTCTTTGCAATAATCGTTGGAATGATATATTCCTGTCTGCTGGGAGTAGCCTGCATCAACTTCAAAGCTGACCAGACACTGATCGGTACAGCTATGAACCTGCTTGCTACTGCAGCTGCTACGGTATTCGTAAGGGCGATGAACACTTCGATCAGTCCTGACAACGTTTCCAGCTCCATCCAGTATATCGAGCCGAAGAAGGCCTTCCTGAAATATATCGGAAGCTTCGAGTTCAACTGGTTTATGGTAATGGCAGTCATTCTTCTGATCGTTGCATATGTTCTGCTTTACAAGACGAAGTTCGGCCTGAGACTTATGGCCTGCGGCGAGAACCCACAGGCTGCCGACTCGGTAGGTATCAACGTATACAAGATGCGCTGGGCGGGCGTCCTTATCTCAGGTTTCCTCGGCGGTCTCGGCGGTATCGTGTACATCACAGCAGGTGTATCCGAGTGGAAATTCGAAATGGGCGTTGCGGGCTTCGGCTTCCTGGCTCTGGCAGTAATGATCTTCGGTCAGTGGAAACCGACCAATATCGCACTGGCAGCTCTGCTCTTCGGACTCTTCAGAGCGCTGTCCAATGTTTATACAGGTATCCCGTTCCTGGCTGCAATGAATATTCCGAGCACGGTTTACAACATGCTGCCATACATCATTTCGCTCATCGTTCTTGCGTTTACTTCCAAGAATTCAAGAGCACCTAAGGCAGAGGGGATCCCTTATGATAAGGGAATGCGATAAACGATCCTTTTAATCAAATATGCTCAAGGCGGGGGCTTCGGCTCCCGCCGTTTTTTTGCTGTCGCAGGCATGTGCCTGCTTCTGCAATTAGTCATGCCTTATATTGTGTTAATAAAAATCACAACAGAGCGCTGTTTAGATGTATACTTACAGTGTATAGGTATGCAAAAACAGCAATTGTTGATAAAGGAGCATTGATATGGAAACTAAAGATATTCTTAAATTTGTAGACCATACGCTGCTTGCACAGACAGCTAAATGGGAGGACATCAAAGCACTGGCTGATGACGGCATCAAATACGAAACAGCAAGCATCTGCATTCCACCGGGATATGTTGCCGAAGCCAGAGAGTATGTTGGCTCGAGACTGCCGATCTGCACTGTCATAGGATTCCCTAACGGATACAACACTACGGCTGTCAAGGCTTTTGAGACTAGTGATGCTCTCGATAACGGGGCGGATGAGATCGACATGGTCGTCAACATAGGCTGGATAAAGGATGGCAGATGGGATGATATCGAGCATGAGGTCCGTACACTTAAAGATATTTGCGGAGATCACATACTCAAAGTCATTATAGAGACCTGCATGCTGACAGATGAAGAGAAGAAAAAGCTCTGTGAGATCGTGACCTTTGCCGGAGCAGACTACATAAAAACTTCGACCGGATTCGGCGGAGGCGGAGCAACTTTTGATGATGTTGAGCTTATGGTGAAGAATGTCGGAGAAGGCGTCAAGGTAAAGGCTTCCGGAGGGATCAGCGGTCTTGAGGATGCCGCTAAATTTCTCGAGATCGGAGCAAAGAGACTGGGTACAAGCAGGGTCGTAAAAGCAGCGAAGAACGAAGACAAGTAACGCAGTAATAAGTAAACGGAAATATATAGCTGCTTTTCAAAATATAATTATAGTTTTCGTAATATTACTTAAAGAGGTGTAGACATGGTAGATTATACAGAAGGAGCCGGCTATCAGTATCATGTGGGACTAAAACCGGGTGATATAGGCGAGTACGTTATTCTTCCGGGAGACCCGCACAGGGTGCCGAAGATCGCGGCATATTTCGATAATGCAGAAAAGGTCGCAGACAGTCGAGAATATGTAACATATACCGGATATCTTGACGGAGTAAAGGTTAGCTGCACCAGCACAGGCATAGGAGGACCGTCTGCTTCTATAGCTATTGAAGAGCTTGCTAACGTCGGCGGAAAGACATTTATCAGAGTCGGCACATGCGGAGGTATGGATATCGACATTTTAGGTGGCGACATAGTTATCGCGACCGGTGCGGTCCGCATGGAAGGCACATCAAAGGAATATGCACCGATAGAATATCCGGCTGTAGCCGATGTTACTGTTTCAGCATCTCTGGTCGAGGCAGCGAAGAAGATCGGTGCTACTTATCACACGGGTGTTGTACAATGCACGGATGCTTTCTACGGACAGCATAAGCCGGAAGATATTCCTAA
>JAKSSO010000023.1 GCA_024403055.1 Mogibacterium sp.
ACCTCAGCCTTGATACTGTCGCAGATGGCTGTCATGTCCGGAGCTTCGAATTTCACAACGACATCGAATGAGATGAATTTGCGTTCATCACTGATGAAAAATCCGTGGAAGCCTTTTACAAATTCATGAGAAAGAGCCATGCCGCTGACTTTTGAACGAGCAGCGGCTTTTTCTTTGTCATCAGTATTTGACGCATATATGCTGACTGCAGTAAGGATAACATTGAACTCGGCATAAACAGCATCCATGAGTCTTCTTGTCAGATCATCCAGTTTCTCGATGCTATAGTTGTCAGGGACTTCAATATGGACGGAACCGAGATAAATGTCCGGACCATAGTTGTGGAGTGTAAGATCATATGCGCCATGAACATCCTCATCGAAACTGGAAATAAATCTCTTGATGCTGACGCTGAGCTCCTTATCCACACGTTCGCCAAGCAGCTGGCTGATGGTCTCGCGCATTACGTCGATGCCCGCTTTGATGATCACGAGGGCGATGACTGCACCGAGATATGCCTCGAGGCTGATGCCGAAAATAAGGAATATACCTGCTGCCAGTAGAGTGGAAGCGGAGATGACTGAATCCATCAGAGCATCTTTTCCGGAGGCCTCGAGAGAGGCTGAATTAACTTTCTTGCCGACCGACTGAACATATCTTCCGAGAAAGATCTTGGTAACTACTGCTACTGCCACGATGATGAGTGAGACAGTCGTGTAATCAGGCGTAACAGGATCCATGATCTTCCTGATCGATTCGATGAATGCAGTGACACCGGCATACATGATAATTACCGAGATGATCATTGCACTGAGATACTCTATGCGGCCATATCCGTACGGGTGCTTGTAGTCTGCTGATCTGCCTGCAAGCTTGGTGCCGATGACCGTGATGATGGAACTGAGCGCGTCACTGAGATTGTTGACTGCATCCAAAGTGATCGCAATGGAATGCGTAAGAAGTCCGACGAAAGCCTTGAAACCGGCCAGGCATATATTGACCACGATGCCGACAATGCTCGTTTTAACGATCTGTTTTTCGCGATCTGCGACTATTGCTCTGGCATCGATGTTTTGTTTGTTAGTATCCATTTTATCCTCCTTAATATGAGTGTATGTTCTATAATATCATCTTATTCTGCTTCTTACAATTATGGTTGACAGTCAAAAACTTGAATGATATTCTATCAGGGAACCTGAAAAACACAAAAAAACAAAGCGCGTACGGAATTGTGCATAATACCTTCATGAACAATTCGTTAGAACCGGGGAAGAGTGGCGAAAGCCACTCTTTTCTTTTTTGAAAAAATACAAATGAATTGAACAATATGTATGTTATAATGCATTCGGAATTATATCCATTTTCAGAAAGGATAAAGAAATGGCAACACAGACAGCTACAAGCAATGAGCGCAAGAGCATTGTCGAATGGTTCGAAAACAGTTTCAAAGAAGCTGCAAAACAGACGACCAGAACCAAGAGGCTGGAAAACGGACGCGTAAGCTATGGTTTTTCAGTTGTTAATGATTCGGGTTTTGACTTCAGCGACTTCTCCTTTAAGATCAGGATACTTGATAAGGAGACCAGAAAAGAGATCGGTTCGGCAACAATTGATGCAGGTGCATGGAGCGCAGGCGAGAAAAAGAACTTCAAGTCCAACATCAGCATTCCGGAAAATATCAAAAGCATCTCATTTATTATGTATTCAGAATCTCTCAGTTATGAGGGACAGCCGGCACAGTCAACATTAACGGACATCGGTGAACATTTTGCAGGAGAAGACGGCAGAGTGATCGGAGAACTCTTCGGCACTGGAGGGATGCCGGAAACGACCAAGACCGTAAGGACTACGACAACTACTTCGAACGGCAGGACGGTGACCAGAACTTCAACTACAACTACCGGCTCGGCCAGAACATATTCGCAGAGAAAGAAAGACAAAAAGCTGAACAAGGTAAGGATGGGCAAATCAGCGGGTTTTGTATGGGCTCTGGTTTTCGGACTTCTGTTCCTGTTCACAGGATTCTTCTCACCTAGCGTAACTGAGATGGCTCAGATCATTGAGTACTGCGCTATCGGTGGCGGACTGACCATTTTCTCGATCATATACAAGCTGTGGATCAATTCAAGAGGCAAGATGGTAAGATTCTATGAGGCTTCAGTAAACAAGAACGGAAACACAGCACTTATCGATCTTGCTGCCAAGAGAGGCAAGAATGTAGCACAGGTCGCAGATGAACTGCAGAAGATGATCGCAATGGGATTCTTCTCAGATGCATATGTTGATCTCGAGAACGGACTTCTGGTAATGACACGCAATGGTGAGCCTATCGAGTCCGTTGCAGAGTCCGCAGCAGCAAGCAGAAAAGCAAGAAGAAAGGCTGCAAGAGAGAACGGAGAGATCCCTGACACGATAGAAGACCTGCTCGTAATGACGGACGACAAGGAGATCAAGACCAAGCTCAACAGTCTCAAGGCTATTCAGGATAAGGTCGATGCAAGGATCGCAGAGGTTCCTAAACTCAAGGATCAGGTCAAGGATTATCAGGAGAAATACTATCCTGAGGTCGTACGACTGACTGATGAATATAACGAGAAGATCGCTAATCTTGATGCCGCTGACAACGACGACAACAAGTCTGAGCTGGAGATCAATGCAAGCAGGACATCCCTGGCTGATCAGGCCAAGAGCATCAAGGCGCAGCTGATGAAGATGATCGATCTGGTAATTGAGGCCAGTGAAAATCTGCTCGACAAGCTGTATGAGGATGATATCAACGACATTTCAATGGATATCAAGTCTCTGCAGGCAACACTTGCGAGCAAGGGTCTGCTCGATTCAGACTTTGATATTAAGTTATAAACAGCTCAATGAGCTGAAACCTGTAAGTACAGATTATTTATTAGCTCACATGAGCTGGAAAGAGGAGGAAAAATGGCAGATTTTGAAATGACTCCAAACGTAGCTGAGGAGATGACAAGCACTTTAACTGAAAATGTTGCAGAAGAGATCAAGGCTGTAAGTGAACAGGCTGCAGCTATCGACCCTACACCGGTACTGGATGTAGACACTAAGGTTGACGAAGCAGCTCTGGCAGCTGCAACAAGCTTTACAGATGACGAGATGGCACAGATCAAGGCAGTAGCTGAGAAGATCGATATCGCTGATACAACTGCAGTAATGAGCTTCGGTGCTAGTGCACAGAGAAAGGTCGCTGACTTTGCAGACGGCGCACTCGAAAGCGTACGCGGCAAAGATATGGGAGAGACCGGACAGGTTCTTTCCGCTCTGCTCGTAGAACTCAAGGCAGGAGCTGACGATAAGAAAGGCTGGCTCGCAAAGATATTCCAGACAGGATCAAGAGAATTCGAGAGACTCAAGGCACAGTACAGCTCAACAGAGGCTAACATCGACAGAATGGTAGGCGTGCTCGAAGGTCATGAGAATCAGCTGCAGAGAGATATCGCTCAGCTGGACAGACTGTATGACAAGAACAAGCTCTACTTCAAGGAAGTGTCAATGTATATCGAGGCTGGCAAGCTCGCTATCGAGAAGGCTAAGGCAGGCAAGCTCGTAGAGCTCCAGGAGAAGGCAAAGCTGAGCAATGATGCTGCAGATGCTCAGGAAGCACAGGACTATGCAGACATGATCACAAGATTCGAGAAGAAGCTCTATGATCTTGAACTCAGCAGAACAGTATGTCTCCAGTCAGCTCCTGAGATCAGAATGATCCAGAACAACGACACTATCATGTATGAGAAGATCCAGTCCACTATCATCAATGTTATCCCTATGTGGAAGACTCAGATGGTACTTGCACTGAACAACTATCATACAGCTGAAGCTATCAAGGCAGAGAACGCTGTTACAGATGCAACTAATGAGATGCTGAAGAAGAATGCAGAGCTGCTCCACCAGAGTTCAGTCGCTGCAGCAGAAGCAAGCGAGAGAGGAATCGTGGATATCGAGACTCTGCAGGCTACCAACAATCAGCTCATCTCAGCTCTTGACGAGATCCAGAACATTCAGGAGAACGGCAAGATCGCAAGAGCAGAAGCTGAGAAGGAACTCGGAAGGATCGAGCAGGAACTCAAGGACAAGATGCTGGCAACTGCAAACAATGCAGGAAAGAGCGTTGGAGAACTTCTCGAGGAGAGAGAACTTCAGGCAGCAACTCAGAACTAATCAGAAATTTTTATGAAGAGAACGGTAAAGAGCCAGCTGATGCTGGCTCTATCTGTATTATTAATACTGCTGCTAAGTGCCTGCACGCTTATCGATGAGAACGGGAATATTCGTCTTCCGGGAGCATCTGGAGAATCGAGCGAAGTATCGGCAGGCGAAAGCAGCGACAACAGCCGGATAGCGAATTTCGACAGACTCGATAAGAAAGATCCGCCTGTTTATGATGGAAACAATTACGTCACCATCAACGGAAATGTTCCGGTTTTCAGTAAACGCATGCTGGAGAAGGCAGGACTTACTCCGGGCGATGACGGTAGCTGGCGCACGTCGGAGGAGGGCGGAATATTCTCTGCAGTGGACGGTCGCAAGGTGCAGACCTACGAGGTGTACGAAGAGCTGGACTCACTCGGAAGATGCACGAGAGCCTACGGTTGCTTTGGCAGAGAGACAATGCCCCGGGACGGAGAGGAACGCGAAGACATTGCAAAGATAAGACCCAGTGGATGGCTATCGGGACAGAACTGGGAACGCTGCCATCTGATAGCATGGTCGATCAGCGCAGAAAACGCCAATGAGAGAAACCTCATCACAGGAACGCATTATCTCAATTACGACGGAATGAGACCGATCGAAGAGGAGATACAGCACCACCTGTATGGCAAGAACTGTCATGTCCTGTATGAGGTCACGCCAATATACATCGGGAATGAGCTCATTGCAAGCGGCGTACACATGCAGGCGGCGTCCGTTGAGGACTGCGGTAAAAGTGTCTGCCGTAATGTTTACATGTTCAATGTAACACCTAGAGCAACGATCGATTACATGACCGGCGTTGTGACGACAGACGAGCAGGCACAGCAGGAAGCAAGACTGTATGTGCTGAACACAAGAAGCGGAGTGTTCCATTATCCGAGCTGTGAAGGTGCAGCGGATATTTCCAGGCACAACCGCAAGGAGATCACCGCGACAAGGGTGGAAATGACAGATCGGGGCTACAAGCCGTGCGGATACTGTCAGCCGTAGGATAGGAGAAGCAAATGATTTTAATTGATTTTCTGGATAACAATGTTAAAGACACGCTTATACTGGTGAAGTCTCTCAAGCCGAGCAAATTCGTGCTCGTTGCCGACAGAGACGAGGAAGCGATCAGAGTCGAAGGCATGGAAGCAGCATGCAGGATAATAGCACATGAGGACGGCTTTAACATGGACGTCAAAGTGGTCGAGATCGATCCGCGAGATGTCAGCGGAATCCTTGCAGCGGTCCAGGCAGAACTCAAAAATGCCAACGGTGAGGTGTACATCAATCTCTCATGCGAAAATGATCTGATGACAGCCTGCGCTTACAATCTCTGCACAAGAACACCTGCTGACGAAGGTGACTGTGCGACTCCTGTATGTGTTGACATCAGGGCAAATGCAATAAGAAATATTGATACTCTTGAAGAGATAACAGAGATCAGACATCTTAAGATAGACGATTATCTTGTGGCTGTAGGAGGCAAGGAACTCGAGGCTTCCCGCGAGCTGCCGGATGAGTCGGAATATGATGCTGTGTGCGGCGTTGCGGAGGAACTGTTCAAGAATGTTTATGTGTGGAACATGCTTTGCACATACATCGGCAAGCATTATTCTCACGATCACATGAATATCCGTATCCCGGCAGACCTGGAATGCGCAGAAGGCAAAGCTAAGACCGACACGATAGCAAAACAGCTGAAGGCATTCTGTGACGGAGGGATCCTGGAGCATGCCGATGGAGACAACTACAGATTCACAAGCGAGAAACACAAGGGCTGGATGGTCGTTTTCGGCGTTTGGCTCGAGATGTATATATATATCAAGATCAAGCCGTATGTTGATGAAGTAAGGCTCGGACTTGTAGTTGACTGGGATGCGGGCGACGAATACGATACCAAAGACAACGAGATAGATGTGGTGGCTATCAGAAATTCAAGACCTATCATTATCAGCTGCAAGATGAGGATGCCGACCAAGGAAGATATTTATGAAATAGGATATATCTCCGACAGGATAGGCGGTAATGCGGGCAAGCCGGCGATCGCAACGACATCAATAGTTGACCACAGAGAAAGCTACAAGCCGGGGCTGTTCCCGAGATTCAAGAAGATGGAAATAGGCCTGCTTGAGACGATAGAACTGAGAAAGGGTGACGATGCCTGCAGAGAGGCATTTGAGGAACTGTTCTAGGAGGAAGACATGAGACTGATTCTTGAAAATGAATTTACCTGGGATGGACTTTACGGCATTCTGGATGAACACGGAAAAGAGAGATATGTTGTCGATGCGGCGCTCAGAGAGGACATCAGACGTGCAGTGATCTATCCATGTACTCTAGATGAACTTAATGCGCATAATGCTCTGATGGAGAGTGATCCTCAGACCGAGGAGGAGAGGATCGCAGTCGCATCTGAGAAGTTCAACAAGAAGTATCAGATGGCGGCAATAGTATGGGAGAAGAGACATGTCAGCCGATCAAAATACACTATCGAAGTCAGAGACAGAGCGATAGGCACCATCGAACGCAGTTTCCTCTCTGATACGAATGAATATGATGTGGAGTTAAAGGGAATGATGGTAAGCGGAAATGTTTACGACTGGAACTTCATCATCGTCAACAAGAAGGAAACGGTGGCGCGTTCTACGATCACCGGAAACAGACTTTCACTTGAATATGATAATGACGACCATGAGCTGACTCTGGCGATGCTTCTGGTCGCTTTATCCGGCCTTGCATACGATCTGCGTGTTGCCAGCATGCAGGTGGCAGCAGGAAAGAGCCTGAGCCAGCGTGAGCCGATCGCTGTTCCTAAATTCCTCAAGGGAGGTGCCGAAGGCTCCGGACTTGAGGAGGCCATAGGCCTTGTAATGGATGGCGTTGAAAAGGTGACTGTCATGGGTCGTCGTGCCGTTAAGACAGGAAACAAGGCTGTCCTGACAGGCAAGAAGGCTGCAAGGATAGGCAAGAAGGGCCTCGCTGCCGGTGAGAAGATCATTGAGAAGATATTCCTCAGCGAGACACCGACAGAGGAGCAGGAAAAGTAGTGAGTGACAGGACCTGATGCAGAGGGTGAGCGATGAATAGAAACAGAATTCTTGTTATTTATACGGGCGGAACGATAGGCATGGTTGCGACGGAAAGAGGCTATGCTCCTGAGAAAGACAGATTTCACAAGCTCCTTGGAGAGATACCTGAACTTCGTGCGCCAAGCATGCCGGACTGGGACATTGTGGATATGGATCCCCTGCTTGACTCGACCAATATTGCAGTCGAGGAATGGAACAGGATCGCCGGTCTGATCGCCGATAATTACGAAAAATACGACGGATTCGTCATCCTGCATGGAACGGACACGATGGCGTACACGGCGAGTGCTTTGTCCTTCATGCTTGAAGGAAATGCCAAGCCCGTAGTTCTGACGGGAAGTCAGATACCGCTATGCGAAGTGCGAAATGATGCAAGAGACAATCTGATCACGGCTATCATGGTGGCGGCTCAGGGTGTTGTTAAGGAAGTGTGCCTGTATTTTGGCGGCAGTCTTCTGAGAGGCAACAGAGCCATGAAGAGATCTGCTGACGGACTTATCGCATTTGATTCGCCTAATTATCCGCACCTCATGGATGCGGCCATCTCGATCAAATACAATTACAACAATCTGCTGCAGCCGAGCGGAGAGGAATTTCATCTGAGAAAGCTTCACAATGTACCGATCGCGGTACTTAAAGTGTTCCCGGGAATTCAATTCGAAATATTCGAAGGAATAATGACTGAGGCTCTTAAGGGCGTCGTTATCGAGACCTTCGGTTCGGGCAACATGCCGGAGCGCGGGGGCAAGCTTCTGCCTCTGATCAGAAAGGCTGCAGATAACGGAACCATACTTGCGATATGCACACAGTGTCCTCAGGGAACGGTGTCGCTGGGCACCTACGAGGTCTCCAACAATCTCAAGCTGGCAGGAGCTGTCAGCGGATGTGACATGACAACAGAGGCAGCCATTGCCAAGCTCTATTATCTGTTCAGCTGCGGATATGAAGAGGCGGAGATAAAGCGTCTCATGGAGACGGACCTCAGAGGAGAGGTAAGCATATATTAGGACGAAAGGAACAAATGGGAGAATTCAGGCTAGTAAGTGAATATGAAGCAACCGGCGATCAGCCGCAGGCAGTGGAGAAGATCGTCGAAAGCATTCGTGCAGGAAACAGAGCGCAGACGCTGATGGGCGTGACCGGTTCCGGCAAGACTTTTACCATGGCCAAGATAATCGAGGCCGTGCAGAAGCCTACTCTTGTCATTTCACATAACAAGACGCTGGCAGCTCAGCTGCATGGCGAATTCAAGGAATTTTTCCCTGATAATGCGGTCGAGTATTTTGTCAGTTACTATGATTACTATCAGCCGGAGGCTTATGTGCCGTCGACTGACACATATATTGAGAAGGATGCGGATATCAATGACGAGATCGACAAGCTGCGTCATTCGGCAACTGCGGCACAGCTGGAAAGAAGAGATGTCATAGTTGTTGCTTCGGTATCATGCATATACGGACTCGGAAGTCCGTCATCATACCGCAACCAGCTCATCAGCCTGAGACCGGGCATGGAGATGGATCGAATGGATCTCATGAGGAGGCTCGTCGAGATCCAGTATACGAGAAATGACATTGACTTCCAGCGAGGCTCGTTCAGGGCAAGAGGCGATGTCGTAGACATATATCCTGCCGGCGGCGAGAGCGCGGTCAGAGTCGAGATGTGGGGCGATGAGATCGAGAGCATCAAGGAGATCAATCCCGTAACGGGTGAAGTGACGGGTATCAGAAGTCACATATCGATATTTCCGGCTTCACACTATGTTACCAGTCGTGAGAACATGATCAGAGCTGTCGCTTCGATACGTGAAGAACTCGGAGAGAGGCTTAACTGGTTCAGAGATAACGGCAAACTGCTGGAAGCACAGCGCCTGGAGCAGAGGACCAATTATGATACAGAGATGATGATGGAGGTAGGCACCTGCAAAGGCATCGAAAACTACTCCAGACATATCAACTTCCTGGAGCCGGGCGAGAGACCTTATACTCTTATCGATTATTTCCCTGATGGAGATTTCCTGACTATCATAGATGAGTCGCACGCAATGCTGCCGCAGCTGCGTGCCATGTATAACGGGGACCATGCGAGAAAGACTTCGCTGGTGGACTATGGATTCAGACTGCCGAGCGCATTTGATAACAGGCCGCTCAAATTTGAGGAATGCAGCGAGCTGACCGGGCAGACACTGTACGTGTCTGCGACGCCGGCGCAGTACGAACTCGAGAGCAGCGGCGGCGTAACGGCCGAACAGCTGATAAGGCCGACCGGTCTGCTCGATCCGGAGATCGAGGTGCGGCCGACTGAGGGGCAGATCGACGATCTGATCTCAGAGATCAACAGGACTGTCGCAGGCGGCGAACGCGTTCTTGTTACGACCCTTACCAAGAGGATGGCCGAGGATCTTACGAAGTATCTGCAGGGACAGGGAATACGTGTCCGATATCTGCACTCCGAGATAGACAATTTCGAGCGTCTGGAAATAATACGTGATCTGAGACTGGGCAAGTTCGATGTTCTTGTCGGCATCAACCTCCTGAGAGAGGGACTCGACCTGCCGGAGGTATCGCTTATCGCCATCCTGGATGCAGACAAGGAAGGCTTCCTCAGGACAGAGACATCACTGATACAGACTGTCGGAAGAGCAGCGCGTAACGAACACGGACACGTGGTGATGTACGCTGACTACATCAGCAAGGCGATGAGGACCACCATCGATGAGACTGCAAGAAGACGAAGGATACAGCAGGCATACAATGAGGAACACGGCATAGTGCCTAAGACCATTGTCAAGCCTGTCCGTTCCATCATAGAGGCAACGAAGGAAGTCGGACTTGAGGGATTTGACGGACTTTATGATGAAGAGGGAAACATCAAGTCGCCTAAGACGATGACTACCGGAGAGCTCAGAGAGACCATAAAGAATCTCGAAAAGAGCATGAAAGAAGCCGCCAAGAATCTCGATTTTGAGAGAGCGGCAGAACTCAGAGATCTCCTGTTTGAATTAAGATCCAGCTCACGCGCATAGCCGTGAGCTTTGTCTTTACATTAAAAAATAATTACACTAATATTGTATTCATGGAAAAGAACATAGTAATAAAAGGTGCTCGTGAGCACAATCTTAAGAATCTGGATGTCACGATCCCTCGTGACAAAATGGTAGTTTTGACCGGTCTCAGCGGATCCGGCAAGTCTTCGCTTGCTTTCGATACGATCTATGCCGAGGGTCAGAAGAAATATGTGGAATCGCTGTCCTCGTATGCCCGTCAGTTCCTCGGACTCATGAAAAAGCCTGATGTCCAGCTTATCGAAGGCCTTTCGCCTGCGATAAGCATCGATCAGAAGACGACCAACAAGAACCCGAGGTCGACGGTCGGAACAGTAACGGAGATATACGATTATCTGCGACTTCTCTATGCGCGTATCGGTATTCCGCACTGCCCTGTATGCGGCAGAGAGATAACGAGCCAGTCAGTAGACAGCATCGTGGATCAGATACGTGGGCGCGGAGAGGGAACAAGAGTTACAGTCCTTGCACCTGTCATTCGCGGTCGCAAGGGTGAGCACAAAGCGGTCCTGGAGCGTATCGCAAGGGACGGCTTTACCCGCGTGAGAGTCGACGGTGAGCTGCGCAGAACAGACGAGGACGAGATCGTTCTCGAGAAGAACAACAAGCATACGATAGAGATCGTAGTAGACCGCATCGTGATCAGGGAGGATAACCGCGGACGTATTGCCGAGGCGGTGGAGCTTGCGATCACAGAGGGTGACGGTATCTGTACTGCTATATATTCCACGAAAGCATCTGAAGGAGGAGCACAGATCGAGGAAGAGGAGACCTTCTCGACAAAGCTTTCCTGCCCTGAACATGGAGTAAGCATCGAGGAGATGGAGCCGAGAGTGTTCTCATTCAACAGCCCGTACGGAGCCTGTGAGAACTGCAGTGGACTCGGATTTACACTGGGTATAGAGGATGATTCGGTAGTAACAGACGAGAATAAGAGCATTATTGACGGAGCAATGGGCAATGTGTTCTCCAGCCTGGATGCAATGGGCTGGTACCGTCAGATGCTCAAGAGACTGGCGGAGGATCACGGGACTGACCTCAGCGTGCCGTACAAGGACCTTCCGGATGATTTCAGAGATGAACTGCTGCACGGAACGGGAGACCGCCATCTCAAATACATATACAAGAGCAGGAGCGGAAGAGTTTCCCACATGGATCATACATTCGAGGGCATCGTGCCCGGACTGATGAGAAGATGGGGCGAGACCAATTCCGATTACATCAAGGAAAAAATCGGCGAAATGATGACGGAGACCGAGTGTCCTGTGTGCAAGGGCAAGAAGCTCAAGGACACAGTGCTCGCTGTCACGGTCGGCGGAAAGAATATCATTGAAGTAACAGACATGTCTGTCAAGCAGGCGGTAATATTCTTCGATGAACTCGAAGAGCAGCTGAACGACAGGGAAAAAGCGATCAGCAAGATGATCCTCAAGGAAGTCAGGGCGCGCCTTAAGTTCCTGCAGGATGTAGGACTCAGCTACCTGACGCTGTCGCGTACAGCCGGTACGCTTTCCGGCGGTGAGTCTCAGAGAATACGTCTGGCAACGCAGATAGGATCGGGGCTAGTCGGAGTACTGTACATTCTGGACGAGCCGTCCATAGGACTGCATCAGAGAGACAATGACAGACTGCTGGCGTCACTTCGCAACCTGACAGAACTGGGCAACACACTGATCATCGTCGAGCATGACGAGGATACAATGTATGCTGCAGACCACATCATAGACATAGGGCCGGGAGCCGGTGTGAATGGCGGAGAACTCGTTGCACAGGGCACAGTCGACGACATAAAGAACTGCCCTGAGTCAATAACGGGACAGTTCCTCTCCGGCAGACGCAGGATCGAGATACCGGCAGAACGCCGCAAGGGCAACGGCAAGTATCTCGAGATAATCGGAGCTGCAGAGCACAATCTCAGGAACATCGATGTGAAGATCCCTGCAGGCAAGCTGGTGTGCGTTACAGGTGTGTCGGGCTCGGGCAAATCGTCGCTTGTCAACGAGATACTTTACAAGGGTGTCGCACGAGAGACCAATCGTCTCCAGGAGCGTCCGGGCAAACACCGCAAGATCAAAGGCGTTGAGAATTTCGACAAGGTAATAGACATAGATCAGTCACCTATAGGCAAGACACCGAGATCCAATCCGGCAACATACACGGGAATGTTCACGCCGATCCGAGCACTCTTTGCAGAGATGCCTGAAGCCAAGATACGCGGATACAATCAGGGCAGGTTCTCATTCAATGTCAAGGGCGGACGTTGTGAACACTGCAGCGGAGATGGTATAATCAAAGTCGAAATGAACTTCCTGCCGGATGTTTTCGTGCCTTGCGAAGTCTGTGGAGGAACAAGATTCAACCATGAGACGCTCGAGGTAAAATACAAGGGCAAGAACATCTCGGAAGTACTCAACATGACAGTAGCGGAGGCACTCCCGTTCTTCGAGAATCATCCGCAGATATACAGATACCTCAAGACTCTGGACGATGTAGGTCTGTCCTACATCAGCCTCGGACAGCCGTCGACACAGCTTTCCGGAGGCGAGGCACAGAGGATCAAGCTTGCGACAGAGCTCTCCAAGAGAAGCACAGGCAAGACGCTGTACATACTGGATGAACCTACGACAGGCCTTCACTTTGCTGACGTCGAGAAACTTCTCTATGTACTCAACAGACTCGTGGATGAAGGCAACACAGTCGTGGTCATTGAGCACAATCTGGATGTGATAAAACAGGCCGACTGGATCATCGACCTCGGGCCTGAGGGCGGAGATGACGGCGGCACGATCGTAGCGACAGGAACACCTGAAGAGGTGGCAGAGGTCGAAACATCATACACAGGACAATATTTAAAAAGAATGCTATAGAGGGGGATAAAATAATGCCATTAGTAACAACAACAGAGATGTTCAAAAAAGCTTATGAGGGAGGATATGCCATCGGAGCTTTTAATGTGAATAACATGGAGATCATTCAGGGTATAACCGAAGCTTGTCAGGAGACAAAGTCACCGGTGATCCTCCAGGTATCCAAGGGTGCACGTGCATACGCCAACCACACATATCTGACCAAGCTGGTTGAAGCTGCAGTTATCGAGTGCCCGGACGTACCTATTGCACTTCACCTGGATCATGGTCCTGATTTCGAGACATGCAAAGCGTGCATCGACGGAGGCTTCACTTCTGTAATGATCGACGGATCATCACTGTCGTTCGATGATAATATCGCTTTGTCGAAGAAAGTCGTTGAGTATGCGCATGCACACGGCGTAGTAGTAGAAGCAGAGCTTGGAACACTCGCAGGCATCGAGGACGACGTAGTAGTAGAAGCAGGCAACGCCTCATACACAAGACCCGAGGAGGTAGAAGAATTCGTGGCACGCACAGGCTGCGATTCGCTGGCAATCGCCATCGGAACTTCTCATGGTGCATACAAGTTCAAGCCGGGCACCAATCCTCAGCTGAGATTCGATGTGCTCGATGAAGTAAGCAGAAGACTGCCCGGTTTCCCTATCGTTCTTCACGGAGCAAGCTCAGTACCGCAGGAGTTCGTTAATACCATCAATCAGTACGGCGGCAACATGCCGGGAGCAATCGGAGTACCTGAGGATCAGCTCCGTCAGGCAGCAAGATCTGCAGTATGCAAGATCAACATCGACTCGGACATCCGCCTTGCGATGACAGCTACCATCAGACAGTACATAGCAGAACATCCGGAGCACTTCGATCCTCGTCAGTATCTCAAACCTGCAAGAACAGCCGTTAAGGACATGGTCACACACAAAATCATAAACGTGCTCGGCAGCAACAACAGAATTTAATTAAAAAGGACACGATTTTCTTTGTAAAACATGAAGAAAGTCGTGTTTTTTTGTTTACGAAATAAATGACAAGTGATAAAATATCAACAATAGTAGGCACAGTATGTGCGAAAACAAAAAAGGTATTTTTTAAGGAGATATTAGACAATGAAAAAGGCGCTTAGTGTACTTCTTATCATTGCAGCGATCTTCGGATTCTACGGCGGAGCTGTTAATCTGAAAGATGTTCTCGACTGCAAGGCATATTGGGAAGAAGAGGGAAGAAAAACAGACGAAAACCTCAACAAGCTGGAAGACGGAATCAACCAGCTGGCTGAGAACGAGGCAGCTTATCTCGATGGTAAAGATCAGGTAGCACAGGGTGAGATCGATCTGGCTAACGGAGAGAAGCAGCTGGCAGATGGTAAGGCAGAGCTGGCTAAAGGCGAAGCTGATTATGCAGCAGCTCCTGCAAAGCTGGCAGCAGGCGAAAAGGCACTGGCAGCAGGTAAGAAGGAATTAGCAGAGGGCGAGAAGCAGCTTGCACCTGCTAAGGCTCTTGTTGACGGAATCAAGGAGCTTAACAAGAACTTCTCTGCAGACAAGGAAAGCTATGTAAACAGCTACAAGGCAGCAGCAAGCGGCAGAGCTGATGTTGTTGAGGGCATGGGACAGCTCGAGCAGGGTCTCAAGGATGCAGCTAAGCAGGCAGCGGCAGGCGCAGCACAGGCTAAGGCAGCAGCTGAGCAGTACAAGGCAGCAGGCGACACAGCTAACTACGAGAAGTACATGGCTATGTATGAGGAGTATGCAACTCAGGCTCAGGCACTTCCTCAGTATGCAGCAGGACTTGAGCAGATCATGGGAACAGAAGATCCTACAGACACTTCCGATGCAGCTATGGCAGCATTTGAGAAGAAGATGAGTGCTCTTGCAGGCAACCAGCTGTTCGCAGTAGTTCAGCAGCAGGCACCTGAGCTGGCAGCAGGAGTTAGGTCGTGAGCAGCAGCTTACACTCAGCTGAAGGCAGGACAGGCTAAGCTGGCAGCAGGATACAATCAGGTTCATACAGGAATCCTCGGATCCGGAATGGACTCACTGGTTACTCCATATAAGGCAGCAGTCGCAGCTTACCTCGGTAAGGCAGCAGCTTATCTGGACAATGCAACAGCATTCGGTAAGATGGAATCTGCTGACTTCCAGGAGCTGGCAGGCGGTGAGAACCAGATCCTCCAGACAATCCTCTCAAGCGGACTTCAGGATCAGGTAACTGCAGGCGAGAAGAAGCTGGCAGCAGGAAGAAAGAAAATTGCAGCAGGCGAGAAGGAACTCGCAGCAGGATATGCTGATTATGAAGCAGCTCCTGGCAAGCTGGCAGACGGAAGAAAGCAGCTGGCAGACGGTCTTAAGGAACTCATTTCCGGAAGACAAACACTGGCTGACGGTAAGGCTAAACTGGCCGAGTACGAAGACGGCGAGCAGCAGGTAAGAGATGGTCTTGCTACACTGTTCAACACAGAGCCTAACGGCGGACTCAAGAGCATTGCAGACAGAATCGGTGGAGACGGAAACTTTGATGACCCTAACGGTCACCTCAAGCTGACTGAAGGTCTCAAGGGCGTTAATGAGGGAAGAAATTACTCAGCTGATTCCGGAGTTCTCATCACTAAGGAAGTGCTTACAAGAGGTATCGGAACTGCTTGCGGACTTGCAGCAGCACTCTTCGCACTTCTCGCAGCTATCCTTTGCTTCGCTAAGAAGCACAAGGGCGCAGGAGTATTTGCAGTACTCACAGGACTTTGCGGAGTTGCAGGTATTGCTGTTACAAAGTCAGCAGGAACTGAGTTCTCAGGACTCGCAGGTTCACTACTTTCACCTGTTCCATATATCGCATTTGCAATTCTTGCAGTAGTAGCACTTGCAGCAGCATTTGCAAACTTTGGAGCTAAGAAAGAAGCATAGTAAATAATTGATTATTCAGCAAAAAGTGTCGGAGAAAAAATCTTCGGCACTTTTGCAGATTATTTGAGCCATTTCGGTTTTTCAGAGACTCTTTAATAGTGAAGGGTAGAACTGACACTTTCATAAAACCTTTAAGGGGTAGAGGATAATGCAGAGAAAGAGACTTCTCATAACAGTAATAGCTGTAATGATGCTGGTGATGACCATGCCGTTTGTAGCTTTTGCAGATACACAGGCTGCTTCGGTCGATACATATCAGAACAGTGATACAATTGAATATGCTGTAACAGATGAGGAGACTCAGGACGGAGCTGCTTCGGTTGACTATGCGAGTGATGAATCATATTCGCTGATCGTGATCGAAGATGAGGAAGTCCCTCTTGCACAGATCCCGGAACCATGCTGCGGACTGCATCTCATGATAATGCTGTTAGCACTTGTGGTGTCAGCAGTATTCATCAAGATCAACAGAGATAGGCAGCTGCATGTGTTTGAACTGGAAGATGAACTGATCGAAACTAGAAATATGTTCAGATAACTCTCCGAAAAAGTGATAACGAACAGAAGGTCGAAAGCGAAAGCCCTCGACCTTTTTGTTTTGCCTGTGCGGGAGGCTTTGTTGTCTGGAATATTCGTTTATGATAAAATATACATCTATCAAAAGAGAAAGGAGACAGGCAGTGTCTCATACAATTGAGCTAAAAAAGGTATCCAAATACTATGCGGCTAACGACACCGTCAGCATGGGATTCTCCAGGTTGGATCTTGATCTTGACATGGGAGAGTTCGTTGCCATTACCGGAGAAAGCGGAAGTGGAAAATCCACTCTCCTGAATGTCATATCCGGACTTGACAGCTACGAGGAAGGGGAGATGTTTGTTTTTGGTGAGGACACCACGGCATTTACCACAGAGGATTACGAGAGATACCGCAAGACGTATATAGGTAACATTTTCCAGGACTTTAATCTCGTCAACAGCTACAGCGTCTACAAGAATATTGAACTTGTAATGCTTCTTGGAGGAAAGAAGAAAAAGGAATGCCGAGACAGAGTCAACGAGCTGATTGAACTGGTAGGTCTGAAGGAGTTTGCAGATACCAAGGCCTCCAAGCTTTCGGGCGGACAGAAACAGAGAGTTGCAATTGCACGAGCTCTGGCCAAGGATGCACCGATTATTGTAGCTGATGAACCGACAGGCAATCTTGACAGCGAATCGGCATCTGCTGTAATGGAAACTCTGGCTAAAGTCTCCAGAGACAGACTTGTAGTTATTGTTACACATAATTATGAACAGGCAGAACCGTACGTGACTCGTAAGATCACAATGCATGACGGCAGAATAATCGAAGACAGAAATGTCAGAGAGAAAGGCGTGGTATCAACTGAAGTTGAGGCTCCAAAAGAAATGAAAAAGGGTTCTGAGATCAGACTGGGTCTCAGAAACACTTTTAACATTCCTGCCAAATTTATCCTGCTGTTTATCGTTTATCTTTTCGTTGCGACGGCCGTACTCGGTCAGTATGCTTCTACCAAGAGCAGTCTCCATCAGAACGATCTGCTGGGATACAGCAATTATTTTTTAAATACAGATCCTGCCAGAATTGTTGTGACAAAGGAAGATCTGACAGAGTTCACTGATGAAGATATTGCTAAAATCAGTGCAACAGAAAATATCGGTACAGTTGTAAGAAATGATCTGGCAATAGACAAAGGCGGCACATTGAATATAAGTGGAGCGTATGTTGAGGGACCTGTTTATCCGATCGAAGAAGCTGACAAGAGCAAAATCAGCTATGGAAAGATGCCTGAAACTGAAAGGGAGGTCATCATCTCTGTTAATCCGGCCAGTGATACATATCTGAATGTGAACGATATGAAGGATAAGCTGATTGGACAGAAGGCGCACATCACAAGTCTTGACGGAGAAGAAAAACTGACAGATGAAAAGGTAGTGGTGGCAGGAATCATTCTTGATGATACGGCAGATAAGAATCTTTCCTATAGCGGTTATTCCAAAATTTATGTATCTGACGAAGTCAGCAAAGAGATTCTGACGGGAATGATGGCATCGTCATCCAAGAGTCTTATAAATTATGCAGGAACCAAGGTCAGCAATGATTATTCCCGGACAGTATACGTCTCGAAAAACGTTCCGAAAGGACAGGTATACATCCCGGAAACTCAGGCATATTACTATGACAATGGGAACGCAGAGGGTAAGACCCTGAAGATCAAGATCAGCAACAAATATTACAGTGCTATCGGGAAATATACTGTAGGCAAGGTTGTAAATGAAAAAAACATCAAGGAAAGCCTGGGCATCAAAAAAGACAATTACGACAACTATACTTCGGCGATTTTTGTTAGTCCTGCCGATTTCAGTAAACTCTTTGAAAGAGACACGTTCCAGGTAAGTGCGTTCATGCAGAATGAAAAACTGTCGGACGACACACTGGAGGCGCTTAAGGAGAACGGCTTCAGAACGCTGCTCGTTAAGGACACATTAAGTGATGTCACAGGCGGCTTTGACTTTGTTATGGAACTTCTGGCATTCGGCCTGCTGGTCATCGAGCTGATAGTGCTGTTCTTTATTGCCTATGCGGTCATCAAACTCATCATGAAGTCCAGGAACTCATATTATTCAACGCTGAGAATTCTGGGTGCAAGTAAGAAGAATACGGACAGCATTCTCAGGATCGAGCTTGTTTTCATGGTGCTTATGGCATACGCCGTGGATATAGTAGCGGTTGTCCTGGTAAAAGAGGGCGTGATAACAAGCCCGCAGGTTACCGAACTGCTTGATTTCCTCATAGTGCCTGACTATGTGGTGCTTGCAGTAATTCTTGTTGCCATGTCACTGCTCATAGCCAATAGATATTCAAGGAAAATATTCAGCAGCAGTGCTATGAAAACATTCAAGGAGGAGGTGTAGACTATGATTAAAATAGATAAGGTCAACAAATACTTCTTCCATGGCAAGCCTAATCAGATACATGTCATCAACAACACTTCGATGGAGCTGCCGGACAGAGGAATAGTCTGCCTGCTCGGTCCTTCGGGAGGGGAGAACATCACCACCGAAGTGCTTACCTTCCCGCTGAGTATTGCAGACGATGAGATTACCGGTTCGGACAATGTCATCTTTGCTATTAACAATATGT
>JAKSSO010000024.1 GCA_024403055.1 Mogibacterium sp.
ACTCATAATTATGTTATATACACCATGACTCTGTATTGAATTCTTATAACCACTCACGCTCAATGCCATGACCGCCTTGCCATATTTATCTAGAACCGGAACTCCTACGCAGTACAACCCCATCTCACGCTCCTGATTGTCAAGACCATATCCACAAGTTCGTATTGCTTCAAGCTCTTTCATGAACTCCTTGTTATCTGAGATTGTGTACTCTGTATATGGCTCAAGCTTGATGCTATTTAGCATTGACACGTCCAGATCATCAGAAAAAGCCATCAGAACTTTACCCACACTGCAGGAATAGCACTCATATGACACTCCGATTGACTCTGAAATATTCAGTGCACGATTGTTACCTCGAGCCTGATATATAGTAATTGCGTAGTATCCATCCGTCCTTGAAGTATCCCTTACTGCAACATTGACAGTTTCCTTGAATTCACCAGCAATTTTCTCTGCGTATGGTTGAGCAATTCGAATGAGCGATGAGTCTCTTTCAACCTTCCTGCCTAACATGTACAGCTTATAGCTCAATCCATACTTGCTGCTTTCCTTGTTCTGATACATATATCCGTTCGATACTAATGTAGCAACTACACGATAAACAGTACTCTGATGCTCACCAAGCTCTGTAGCTATTTCCTTGATACCAAGCTCTCTATCCGCATGATACAATATCTCCATTACTTTGAGCGCACGCTCTACAGCCGTGATATTAACACTCTCTCTGTAAGTACTTGCATCTCTCATTACATGTTGTCCTTTCAAACCCTCTTCAGATATTCCACTTCGGCCGGGCCGAGTTTACGGCACTGTCCTACTGCGAGCTTGCCGATCTCAAGCTTGCCGAGTCCCACTCTGGTGAGTTCCAAAACAGGATGGCCTATCGCCTTGAACATGCGTCGCACCTGTCTGTTTTTGCCCTCGTGGATCGTTATTTGTGCTACTGTGCTGTTCCTGTCGTGTCTCAGGAGCTCGACCTCGGCAGGCGAAGTCACAAATCCGCCGATATCTATTCCTTCTGCCAACCTTGCAGCTGCTGCCCTGGAAACGATCCCGCTGGCACGCACGAGATAACGCTTGTCAAATTCGTGTGACGGATGCATCAGCTTGTTGCTGAGCTCACCGTCGTTTGTCATAATAAGAAGTCCGGATGTGTTGTAGTCCAGCCTTCCGACAGGGAATACTCTGACATTGTCAGGGACAAGTTCCATTACAGTCGGTCTGCCTTCCTTGTCGTAAGTGGAAGTAACATATCCCACAGGCTTGTTAAGAAGATAGTACACCATCTTCTCTTCAGGCTCGATGCGCACTCCGTTTACCTCGACAACGTCACCTTCCTCAACATGGTATCCCGGATTGAGCAGAACGCTTCCGTTGACCCTGACCTTACCTTCCTCTATCAGCTCGTCCGCTTTGCGTCTGCTTGTCACTCCTGCTGATGCAATGTATTTGTTTATTCTCACAGCTGCTACTCCTCGTCCTCATTAAAATCAATAGCGATCTGATCGTGAAGTTCTGCTTCCTCTGGCGATCTTCTCATATCCTCAAACTCCGCTACCTCAGGCAGATCTTTGAGCGACTCGAATCCGAATTTCTTCAGAAATTCCGCAGTTGTCCTGTAGATAAGCGGTCTTCCTATGCCCTCGGAACGCCCCGTGATCTCAACAAGTCCTTTCTCGATAAGTCCGTCGATGACTCTCTCGCTCTTGATGCCTCTGATCGAATCGATCTCAGATCTGGTCACCGGCTGTCTGTATGCGATGATAGCAAGAACTTCAAGAGCCGCCTGCGACAGACGCTTCACTTTGACAGGTGTACACAGCTTCTCTACGAAAATCTCATTCTCTACATGAGTAACATATCCGTATGCATCGTCTACCTTGCGAATCCTGATGCCGCGTCCCTCCTGTTCGTATTCATTCTTCAGCTCCTCGAAAAGCGCCCTGACATCGTCCTTCTCGGCATCGAGTATCTGAGCCGCATCCCTGACCTCGAGAGGTTCACCACTCATGAACATCATCGTCTCAAGAGCGGATTTCATTACTTTATTACTGTACATCTTCTGCCTCCCCGTCGTCTGTCTTTACGGCCTTCTTCTCAGTCACCGTTATCTCTCCGAAATTCTCTTTCTGATCTGCATCGCACTGCTGTTCCTTGATCATGGACAGCAGTGACATGAATGATAAAGTCATGTCGTATCTGTCATAGCCCTCCGGCAGGAGTTCACTGAATGATACTTCCTTTTTATCCCTGAACTTACGCTCCAGAGTCTCGCTCATGTACTTTATTCTCTGTTCTATCGACTCCTTGGCCCTGCGAACTCTCTGGTAACGCTTAGTTACTTCCTCAACCTTTTTCTTCTTGGTCAGGAAGAGCATGAAAGCATTAACGAGCTGCTCATCAGTCGCATAAAGAAGCTCATCCGGATTCTCCATGTATTTCGACATGTCCTCAGCAGGCTTCTCATGGATCGCCAGATTGTATTCCTCTCGCTGCTGCAGCATCTCCGCGATTTTCTTCGTCCTGACATATTCAAGCAGTCTGCCTGCAAGTTCCTCTCTCGGATCCTCCTCGAAAACGATCTCTCCCGCGTCCGTCATTCTCGGAAGCAGCATGTGAGATTTCAGTCTGATGAGTACCGCTGCGAGCACAATAAACTCGCCGGCTACCTCAATATCCAGCTCTTCCATCTCCTTGAGATAGTCGATGTACTGCTCAGTTATCTCTGCGACCCTGATATCATAGATATCCATCCTGGCATTTTCCAGGAGGTAGACCAGCAGATCAAACGGCCCCTCAAATTTATCAATTCTGACCTTATACAAAATATATCTCCTTCAGGTACAGTCCCTGCGGCGGAGCTGTAAAGCCTGCGTTTGCACGGCTTCTGCTCTCGATCATCCCCGGCACGTCATCAGCTGATCTCTTGCCCAGACCGATCTCACAAAGTGTACCGACTATTATCCTTACCATATTATACAGGAATCCGTCTCCCGTTATCTCAATAATTATCTCACGTTCCGTCTCTTCGATGCTCAGTGAGCTTATCGTCCTGACAGTTGTCTCACGCGGCGTTCCGCCGGATGTTTCAAAACACTTGAAGTCGTGTGTTCCAACGATATGTTCCGCTGCCGCTCTCATCTTTACGATGTCGAGATCGCCGGCTTCAGGACACATGTACGCGTAATGTCGTCTGAAGATATCACCGGTCTTGTCGATGATATACCTGTAGGTCTTGCCTCTGCATGAGTATCTTGCGTGGAAATCCTCCGGCATCACCTCAGCTGACAGTATACGTATATCTCCCGGCGCACCCGATCTACCCGTTCCGCCCGCTCCGAACCTTCTGTTCATCACTTCAGGCAGCTTCTCCACGGGCATGTTGCAGTTCCACTCGAACGAAGCACACTGCCCGAGAGCGTGCACTCCTGCATCTGTACGACTGGTTCCGTGGATCGGGACCGCCTCCATTGCGATATATCTGAGCACATGCTCGATCTCGCCCTGCACGGTACGATCTTTAGGCTGTTTCTGCCAGCCTGAGAACTGTGAGCCGTCATATTCGATTTTGATCAGAACGTTAGCCATGCGTCTATTTTAACATCTCGGAGCCCGATTATGCTATAATTCTTCATACAATGTTTAATTTATATATCTCTTTATTAATAACAGTTGTGCTTGCCGTTCTCATGGGAAACGGCAGTGTTGTGCTGTTCAATCACTTCCCGCAGAAGTGGTTCGAGGACTGGGACGACAGCGACAGAGAGAACCGGTCACGCACGCTTCCGCCTCGTCTTGTTGAATCAGACAACTGTGGTAGGCAGCGCATCCCGAGCACGCCGTGGAAGTATCTTTTCATCGGAATGTTCGGCATATGCGGAGTATATCTCTCAGTAACGACAAGTCCGAAATATGAGCTCGCCGTTCTCGTCGTTTTGTTCATCACCCTCGAGATGGCCATAGCTGACCAGCTGTACAAGACAGTTCCGGATCAGCTCCAGTTACTGCTCGCAATATCTGCCGCCGGATTCATTGATTATCATGATAAGTGGTGGGAGCCTTTTGCAGGAGCCGGCATCGGACTGGCTATCTCGCTTGCGATATTCGGACTGGGAATGCTTCTGTTCAGAACGGGTTCCATAGGAGGCGCCGACATGAAATTCTACACCTGTATCGGGCTCGTCGCAGGCCGCTCGGGTGTTGTTATTATTTTCATTCTGACCACACTCTTCTTCGCGGTCGAGGCTGCAATAAAAATAGCCGCAGGACGCGGCAGCATAAAGGATTCCAATGCCATGCTTCCAGCCGCATTCGTAGCTACTCTGACATATCTTGTCTTCCTGTACAGCTACATCGATACGATATTATTATAAAAAAGAGGACATGGATCATGATCGAGAACGCTCGCGCTGACACCTCAACGTAGCGGATGCTAGACTCTCGCTTCGCGAATCGCCAAGCACCGACGTCTCAGAGTCTCTCGCTTATGACCCATGCCCTCTTTTATGTACTATTATTCGATGCAGCTGTCCAGGAACTCGAGCATGTCTTCGTAGACCTGCTCTCTGTCAAGTTCGTTAAGTATCTCATGGCGGTCATCATCATAGAGTACGATGCTGACATCTGCCTCTGAATTCTCCGAGTATACTATGTATGCTTTGCGCACACCCTCTCCCCATGCACCTACAGGGTCCTCAGCACCTGCACAGAACAGAATAGGCAGACCTGCAGGCAGTTTCTTTATCCTGCTGATATCGTGTGCTTTCTGCATTCCGGCGAACATGTGATAGAACGCATTAGGTGTGAAGTGATAAGTGCACCACGGATCGTTTACATACTTCTGAACTATTGCCTCATCTTTTGTCAGCCAGTCGCTGACAGTCTTAGGATTCTCGATCTTCTTGAGATATGTGCCGAATGCCATTCCCTCCAGCAGAGTTGAAGCCTTGCCCACCTTCTTGGTTCCGAGCAGCTTTGAAACCAGTTTTCCTGCCGAGAGTGCGATCGCCGGCTGCCATGCTGTACCCATTACGATAACGCCTTTGAGTCCCTTCGCATAAGATGCATCCTGTTCAGTGATGTACTGACGAATGAGGAATGAACCCATGCTGTGCCCAAGCATCAGATAAGGCAAGTCAGGATACTCGTTCTGCATCATCTGTCTCAGCTCGTGAATGTCAGCAATGACCCATTCATTACCGTTCTCGCCGAAATATCCGTGGAAAGCATCGCTCTGCACTGATCTTCCGTGACCGAGGTGGTCCTCGCCGACTACGATGTAGCCTTTGCCTGCAAGGAAGTTCGCAAAGTCATCATATCTGTCGATGTATTCGATCATTCCGTGAATGATCTGAAGGATCGCTTTCGGTTCGCCATCCGGCTCCCACTTAGTAGCATAGATGTCTGTAACACCATCTGCCGAACGGTATTTGACTTCTGTTGTCTTCCTGCTTACACCTCTGAACAGTTTCCCTGCCTTCTACTTTTCAGTTTTCGGCCGCCTTGTGCCGCGGCACTGATAATATGTTGTCTCTATGTTTCCATTATACAGCTTTCTTCGTCTGTCTGCACTTATATTTAACGCCTTTTCTAGCTCCTTGTCCGATGTGATCAGGAAGAATGACCAGGTCGGATGAACCCTCATCAGATAAGCCAGTCTCTTGTATATAGCCTCGATCTCAGGATCCGTTCCTACACGCTTTCCGTAAGGGAGGTTGGATATCACTACGCCGTATCTGCTGTCTGGTTCGAACTTCTTCATGTCCATTCGGAGCAGCTCCATGTCGTCAGATACGCCGGCTTCTTCAGCATTTGCCTTTGCAGCCTCGATTGCCTTGCGCTCTATGTCAAAGCCCTTAATGCTCAGCTCCCGGTCATAGTCCGCCGCCTCGTACGCAGCCTTTCTTTCCTCCTTCCACACGGACTCCGGAATAATGTCCCAGTGCGCAGAAGCGAAATCCCTGCCGAGTCCCGGTGCAATGTTGCGCTCCATCATGGCCGCTTCGATCAGGATGGTGCCCGAGCCGCAGCATACGTCGACGAGCTGTCGTTCCGCTCTATAGAATGAAAGCTGCACAAGTGCTGCTGCCAGAGTCTCCTTCATCGGAGCCTCCACGTCCTTCACTCTGTATCCTCTCTTGTGAAGTCCGGCGCCGCTGGCGTCGAGCATCAGCACGAAGCTATCCTTGAGTGCTGCAAATCTGATCTTGTACTCAGCTCCTGTTTCAGGCAGCTTGCCCCTAAATTCTCCGCCTTTCATTTCATCAGACATGTAGAATTCACCCAGTCTTGCAACTACAGCCTTCTTGACGATACTCTGACACGCCGGTACACTGTGCAGTTCGGATTTTACACTTGTACCGACTACAGGGAATTTTCCATCCATCGGAATGATCTGCTCCCATTCTATGGCTTTGGTCTGCTGAAACAGTTCCTCAAAACTCTTCGCCTTGAATTCGCCCATTTTGACATATATTCTGTCAGCAGTCCTGAGCCAGAGATTGGACCTGACCACAGCTCTCTCGTCTCCGAGGAAAGTCACTCTTCCATCCTCGGTCTTAATTATCTTATAACCGAGTTTCTCTATTTCTCTTTTAACAACAGCCTCCAGTCCGAAAGTCGCTGTTGCGATAAGTTCAAGCTTCATATGCACCTCTTTTTTTATTTACTTATGCATCAATGAGGCTATCACATATGGAATACTCCGTCAACTTCGTGGTATACTTGTCGAGGAATTTTTGCAAATTTGAGAGGTATGTCATGGACAGGATCGAAACATCGAACATCGAGAAGAAACGCAGAATGCAGAATATCATCTTTGTTATCGTTGGTAATATCATGGCGGCAGGATCAGTCAACCTCATTATCACGCCGATGCATCTGTATAACGGAGGTTTTACAGGACTCGCACAGCTGATCAGAATGTTTTTCCTGGAAGTTCTGCATCTTCCACAGATCCCCGGTATCGATTACCTCGGTCTGATCTATTATACGATCAACATCCCGCTTTTCATCCTCGCATACAAGGCTCTCGGAAAGCGTTACACTGTCACTTCCATGCTGTCGATCGGAACGCTTGCCGCAGCCATGGCCCTTATCCCGGTCGCAAAACAGCCTCTTTTTGATGACTATCTTACAGCCTGTGTTGTCGGTGGTCTGATCTCCGGCATAGGAGCAGGACTCGTAATGCGCGGAGGCACATCAGGCGGTGGACAGGACATCGTCGGTACTGCTTTGTCAAAGATCAATCCTAATGCCAAGGTCGGAATTATCGGCATCATTATCAATTGCGTTATCTATGCGATCTGCTTCTTCGTTTACGATATCAAGATCGTTGTATACTCATTCATCTATTCGACAATTATCAGTCTGGCTATCGACAGAGTCTTCATTCAGAACATCAATGTTCAGGCTCTTATATTCACCAAGAAGGAAGGTATTTCCGACCTTGTAATGACCACAATGGGAAGAGGTGTTACCCGTTGGGAGGGAGAAGGCGCCTACACCGAAGAGCTCACCAATATTCTCTGTGTCATGATATCCAAATACGAGATAGAGGTTCTCATGAACCTTGTTCACAGCGTTGACGAGAATGCATTCGTCATCATGAATGAGAATACGAAAGTCTACGGAAACTTCACCAAGAAGCTTACTTCCGAGGCCAACAGGCTGAATATTAAAAAAGAAAAAAATCTCGAGGATTATTCCTCTCAGCGATAAAGGAGAACTGTAATGTCAGAGAACACCATAAGAATGTGTGGAACCGAGCCCGAGTCTATCGTAGACGGTCCGGGTTTCAGATATGTAATATTCGTTCAGGGATGTCCTCACAAATGTCCGGGCTGTCATAATCCTCAGTCGCATGACTTTGAAGGAGGCTATGAACTGAGCATAGACGAGCTCTGGGAGGATATTCTCAAGAGCCGTAATATCTCCGGGGTCACTTTCTCGGGTGGAGAGCCATTCAGCCAGGTAGAACCGCTCCTGGAGATCGCAAAAAGAGCCAGGGCTGCCGGTCTTGATCTCATGAGTTACAGTGGCTATACCTACGAACAGCTCACAGACCGAAAAGATCCGGCGACCGATGAGTTTCTCGGCATGCTTGACATACTCGTCGATGGACCGTTCGTCGAGGCTCAGCGCAATCTTGAACTGGTCTACAGAGGTTCGGAGAACCAGAGAGTCATAGACATGAACAAGACGAGGGAAGCCGGCGAGATAGTACTCTATAAGTCAAGTTTTGATCTTGACTTTTAAAAACGTCACTTCGGAACCGCCAAGACTCGCACAAAATATCCATAGGTTTCAAGCTATCAACACTTCAACATAGTAAAAACACGCTATTAAGGGGTCAATAAAGAATAACCTGAAAAATAGCACAATGCATCGTTCATATACCCCTTAAAACGTGGTTTCCGAAGTTCGGGTTATAGGAAAAAACCGCCGCAAACAATTGATCATTCAATGTTTGCAGCGGTTTTGTTTTTTCTTATCTGTTGTTTTGCAGTTATTCTTTTTCCTGCAGGTCGTTAAGCGTGACTATCTTGCGAGGCTGTGCTTTACTCTATCTTCAACTTCTGCCCTCTTGCCGTTGTTGAATCTGTCCAATGTTCCTACAAGATATCCTGTGATTCTTCTGATTCTCTCGAAGCCTACGCCTCCGCCTACCTGACCTTCAATATTCTTTACTACATTGTTATTCATAGTTGTTTACCCCTTTCAATTAGTGTGTGCAGTCGCATGGTACAGGAACGCTAGGGAATTTCATTCTGAGCTCATTGAGCTTCTCGACGGAGATAGCTTCTCCTTCTCTGCGTCCGCATCTTGGACATACTTCATCTATCACACCCGTATATCCGCATACAGGGTCTCTGTCTACCGGGTGGTTAACGGAACCGTATCCGATTCCTGCTTCCTTCATGTATCTGATAACTGACTCGAATGCTTCCGGATTCTTTGCAGTATCTCCGTCCAGTTCAACATAACTGATATGTCCTGCATTTGTAAGATCATGATATGGAGCCTCGATAGAGATCTTATCAAATGCGCTGATAGGATAATATACAGGAACATGGAAAGAGTTTGTATAGTAATTTCTGTCTGTTACGCCAGGGATCTTACCGTATTTCTCAGCATCGATCTTTACAAATCTGCCGGAAAGTCCTTCTGCAGGTGTTGCCAGAAGTGTAAAGTTCAGGCCTGTTTCTGCTGACTTCTTGTCACAGAAATCTCTCATGTAAGTGATAAGCTCGTAAGCCTTTGCTCTTACAGCTTCATCTTCACCATGATGCTTGCCTGTCATTGACTTCATGGTCTCAGCAAGTCCGATGAATCCGATCGAGAGTGTTCCGTGCTTGAGGATCTCTGCTACGCTGTCATCAGGTCCGATGTTATCTGAATCGATCCAGATACCCTGTCCCATGAGGAACGGATAATTGCGTCCTCTCTTGGTGCACTGGATCTTAAATCTGTGCAGAAGCTGTCTTGATACAAGATCTAGCATATGATCGAGCTTCTTGTAGAATACATCCCAATCTCTTCCGGACTCGATACCGATACGTGGCAGGTTGATGGATGTGAAGGAAAGGTTGCCTCTTCCACATACAACTTCCTTGGACTTGTCATAGTTATTGGCCATTACTCTTGTACGGCATCCCATGTATGCAACTTCTGTCTCATAGTTGCCCTCTTCGTAGAACTTCAGATTGAATGGAGCATCCAGGAAGCTGAAGTTAGGGAAGAGTCTCTTTGCACTGCATCTGATAGCCAGCTTGAAAAGATCATAGTTGGCATCTCCAGGATTGTAGTTAACGCCTTCCTTTACCTTGAAGATCTGCACAGGGAAAATAGGAGTCTCGCCGTTGCCAAGTCCTGCCTCTGTTGCCAGCAGCAGATTCTTGATGACCATTCTGCCCTCAGGTGTAGTGTCAGTACCGAAGTTAACTGAGCTGAAAGGAACCTGAGCACCTGCTCTTGAGTTCATGGTATTCAGATTGTGGATAAGAGCCTCCATTGCCTGATATGTCAGCTTGTCTGTTCTTGCAAGAGCTGACTCTGCAGCCTGCTTGTTGCAGGAAACAAGAGTCTCTCTGTCAAAGAGCTCACTGCTATTATTGTCATACCACTTTCCGAGTTCCTCGCCGAATGTCTCTCCTGTCGAAAGGGTAGGCTTTGCTGCCTCTTTACGGATCTTGTCAGAGATCTCTTTGGCTGTCTCATAGCTCAGATCCGCCTTAGCAGCAAGGATCTCTGTAAGTGCTGCATAGTACTCCTTGATGTAGGATCTTGCAACGCCTGGAGCCATGGAATAGTCAAAGTTTGGAACTGACTGTCCGCCATGCATCTCGTTCTGGTTAGCCTGAATTGCAATGCATGCAAGTGAAGCATAGCTCATGATTGACTGTGGCTCTCTCAGATAGCCGTGTCCTGTGCAGAAGCCATCCTTGAACAGCTTGATGAGGTCGATCTGGCAGCATGTCTCAGTCAGCATGTAGAAATCCTTATCATGAATATGGATATCTCCGTTGATGTGTGCCTTTGCTATATCTTTAGGAAGAACGTAATTATCTACGAAATACTTGGCACCCTCGGAACCATACTTGAGCATTGTTCCCATCGAAGTATCTCCATCGATGTTCGCATTCTCTCTCTTGATATCCGCATCCTTGGAATATGAATATGTGAGCTCGTTGTAGATGTTCATCAGATCGGACTCTGCCTCTCTGATCTTTGCATGCTCAGCACGATACAGGATATAAGCCTTGGCTGTTTTCTCATAATCGTATCTGATGAGCATCTGCTCTACGATATCCTGAACCTGTTCTACAGTGCAGGTCTCTCCGTCAAGCTGCTCCAGAACTTTCTTGGTAAGATAAGTGAAGTCGATACTTGACATCTTCTCGCCTTCAACAGCCTTGTTCGCTGCGTAGATCGCATTGAATATCTTGGACTCATCGAAAGCTACTTCTTTGCCGTCTCTCTTGATAATGGTCTTCATTGTTCTCCCCTTAATTGTACTATATATTGTGTTTCACTGCGAAAAATCCGCTCCCGTAGGCACTATATATTGTAGTAAAATCCGACTTATTCGTCAATAGAGATGTTGCTGTATTTCTATGTTTTTCTGTTACTTTTTCTAAACAAAGGAGGCCGCTGCGTTTGCAACCGCCTCCTCAACTGAACAATATCTTATACTACTGTATCTGATAGTATTGACTTATTAGAAGAATCTCTTCAGGAAGCCCTCAAGTGCTCTGCCGTGTCTTGCCTCGTCTCTTGCCATCTCATGAACTGTATCGTGGATAGCATCAAGATTCAGTGCCTTAGCCTTGCTTGCGAGATCGAACTTACCCTGAGTTGCACCGTACTCGCAATCAACTCTCCATGCCAGGTTATCCTTAGTTGTAGCCTTCATGTTAGGCTCGAGGTCCTCACCAAGAAGCTCTGCGAACTTGCTAGCGTGCTCTGCCTCTTCCCATGCAGCCTTCTCCCAGTAGAGACCGATCTCAGGATATCCTTCTCTGTGTGCAATTCTTGCCATGCAGAGATACATTCCGACCTCAGAGCACTCGCCCTGGAAGTTAGCCATCAGCTGATCAAAGATGTACTTCTTATCTTCGTCAGAAATATCTGCATTATTCTTAACTGTCTTGGCATATACGCCATACTCGTGCTCTGCAGCCAGCTTCATCTCACCTACCTGCTCTACGAACTTATCTGCTCCAACGTGGCATACCGGGCACTCTTCCGGTGCCTTTTCTCCATCATAAACATAACCACATACGCTGCATACCCATTTTGCCATAAGATTGTCCTCCTCTTTTATCTTAATAAATTTATTTTTTTATTTATTCCGGCGGCATACCGCCGGTGTTTAACTAATTATTCATGTCCATGCATTCCGGACATATTCCGTAGAAACGCGATGTGCACGATTCCACTTTGCCGCTGAAGTTCGACTGTGCCTGCTTCAGTATATCCACGTCATCCTTCATATCCAGCACAGCTCCACACTTCCTGCAGAAGAAATGTGAATGAGGCTGTACATTCGGGTCGAATCTTGTCGCACCTTCTACGACGATGCGGTGGATCTCTCCCCATTCTTCAAGCTGGCTCAGATTTCTGTATACTGTAGCTGCGCTGAGGTTAGGCATCTCAGTCTTGAGTTCAGCGTACAACGTCTCAGCAGTAGGATGATCTGTCCTGCCGATAAGCTTTTGTTTGATCGCTTCTCTCTGTTTACTGTATTTTACCATTTCGGCCCTCTTTTTAATAATGATAATGATTATTGTTTTTGCCATCTATATAATAGCCTAAACGCTCTTGTCTGTCAAGCATAAAAATGATAAACTTTCAAAAGTTAGATGCTCTAACTATTACAGCCTCAATATAAAGGAGAAACGCATGAAGATCCAGCAGTCAGCAGAAGACTATCTTGAGACCATGCTGGTCCTCGAGAAACGCTACGGTTACATCAGATCGATCGATATAGCAAAGCATCTCGGAGTGACCAAGCCAAGTGTTTCCTATGCCGTAAAGCGTCTCAGAGAAAGCGGATACATAATAATGGAACAGAACGGGCCGATAACACTTACCACTCCGGGAAGAGCTATCGCCGAACGTACTTATGCACGACACATTGCTCTCGTGGATTTTCTGGAACTTCTCGGTGTTGAAAATGAACTGGCCGTCGAGGATGCGTGCAAGATCGAGCATGTGATAAGCAACGACACATATCTTGCGATATGCAATTATGTTGAGACTCACAAAAAATAAAATTTCCTGAACAAGCAAAAGACAGAGGAGCATTTTCCTCTGTCTTGTTTTTCTTATCAGCTAACCGAACCTCTGATCAGCTTACTGCCTAGTCGTTCTTCTTTACGTCGAAGTCTACTGTTGTTTCTACAGGTTCGCTCTCCTCAACATCAAAGTCCAATGTTGTTTCCGATGGTTCATTCTTTGTTACTTGAAAGCTTACCGTGCTTGCGCCTCTTGCCTCATCTGTTCTCGGATCTCCGAATCCCATCGGTCCGTAATAACGCGAATCATCAAATCCCAGCATAGGTACGAATATGAATGGGAGGAACATCAGTCCGATCATAAAGCCCTGGCCCTTACCGAATGCCTTTGCCATGAAATATCCCATCACGATGTTTCCCACGAACGGGATAAAGCAGAGCAGGAACATCAGTCCGTTTCCTGTGATTATCTGAAATATCTTATAGTAATTGTAAACAGGGATCACTCCGCGCCAGCCTTCTGTTCCGGCCTTCTCGCAGATCTTATAGAAGCCCGCATAAAGAGCGACCACGGCCAGAAATTGCAGCATCGAGTTGCCGCCTCCTGTATACATGTTATATGCACCAATTGCACTTTCCATTAAAATTCCTCCTCGTTTTCGTCGAGCACGTACTCAGTCTCAAGCTCATAGCCTGTCTCGATCTCATTTGCGGTAGCCTCTTCGACTGCCTTTCTGTATCTCTCCTGTTCCTCAAGTGACATCTGATCCCACTTTTCCTGAAGAGCCTCCAGTCCCTCACCTGCTTTTTTTGCACCTGCAATGGCAGCAACTCCGCCAATAAGACCTACAGCAAGAGCTTTGAGCAGATCCAGCGCCAGATCGCCGTCAGCAGCTTTTCCTGCTGCACTAAGGTCTGCCATCGGTCTGATTTTGTTTGATTTTCCCGGCATTATTATTACCTCCGTTTATTTGAATAGTATAAATACATATATGATCCTGTTCGGTTGATCGGTCTTTTCATATGCATTATATCATACATGTCACTTCAGGATATCAATATTGTTCCTATTATCATCAGCAGGACTCCGCTGACCTTCTTTACAGTGACAGGTTTCTTCTCTATTCCGAGGAAGCCTATCGAATCAAAGAACAGTCCGCCGCCCATTTCTCCGACAAGATTGAGAATGTTCACCATTCCCGCGCCGATGATCGGTGCAGCCACAGCATTGCTTCCTACTATGATAACTCCTGCAACACCGCCTGTTGCCATCCACCATTTGAAGTCACCTGACGATGCTTTTTCCGTATATATTCCTTCTCTTCCTTTGACAGTCAGGATCAGCAGAGTGAAAATGACTGTTCCGATCATTGCGAAGCACATCGAGATAAAAGTCGCACGCATCGCAGATCCTGCCACCTTGCCCAGAGTACCGTTTGTTGCTACCTGTACGCTACAGGCTATGCCGGCGATAAATGCAAGTACCTTATAGAAGCCTCCTGAATGTCCCTTTTTCGAAGCCTCTTTCCTTCCTGCAACGATGGCAACGCCAGCGATGACAAGTGCTGCACCCATGCATCTCTGCCAGCTGAATCTAATGACAGGCGACATGAACATCCCCCAGTTGTCGATCACAAGTGCCGCCATTATCTGTCCGAAAGCTGTCAGCATCATGGTCTCTGCACTGCCGAGCACCGGCAGACATATGATGCTGAGAATGCTTATTACAGGTCCGCATAGACCTCCGATCCATATCCACCACGGGTATTCGGCAATATTGGCAATCGGCAGATAAAACGATCCTTCGCTTATCAGCACTATGATGAACATCAAAATTATGGCCGTCGGCGTAGTCAGCAGTGTTGTGACAAACGGCGAACGGTCATAATCAGTCAGCTTGGTATTGATACTTGTCTGTGTCGGCTGAAAGACTCCTGCAATCAGACCGAAAACATATGCCAGCATGCAATCCTCTTATTGTCTCTCTACGATATTGTCCTTATCCTTGTAAATGCATCCTGCAGGAACAACGCCTCTTACGCAGCTTGTCGGATAGATGCTTGCGCCTCTTCCGACTACAGTTCCGGGATTGAGGACGCTGTTGCATCCTACCTCGACATTGTCTCCGAGCATGGCGCCGAACTTCTTGCGGCCGGTCTCTATCTCTTTGCCCGGCTCCTTGACAACTACAAGAGTCTTGTCACTCTTGACATTGGAAGTAATGGAACCTGCTCCCATGTGAGCCTTGTATCCCAAGATCGAATCACCGACATAATTGTAATGTGGTGTCTGAACATTATCAAAAAGGACTACGTTCTTGAGTTCTACCGAATTACCTACTACCGCATTCTTTCCGACGATGGCACTGCCTCTGATGAAAGCGCAGTGTCTCACCTCTGCACCATGATCGATAATGCAAGGTGTTCCCAGATATGCGGATGGGAATACTTTAGCATCCTTTGCGACCCATACACCTTCAGCAGGGTTGTCATACTCATCAGCAGGAAGAGTAGGTCCGAGAGTCAGGATGTACTCCTTGATCTCATCCAGCACCTCCCATGGATAAGTCTTACCCTCGAAAAGAGAAGCTGCGATCGTTTTGCTTAAATCAAATAATTCTCTGATCTCAGTCATTATTTTTTAACCTCAATAAGTCTTCCTGCTCTGTCCATGGCAGCAATGATCTCATCAACTGCTGCTTCGCAGCGCTCATGACTTGTTGCTTCAGACATTACTCTCAGAAGAGGCTCTGTTCCGCTCTTTCTGAGCACAACTCTTCCGTCATTTCCAAGTTCTTCCTCGACCCTGGCAACAGTATCAACGACCTCTTTGCACTGCAGAGTCTCGTCCTTATCTGTTACTACAACATTCTTCAGCACCTGAGGATACACTACCATAGGTGCGGCAAGTGATGATAGCGACTGCTTGGTCTCTGTCATGACTTCCATGACCTTGATAGCAGTCATGATGCCATCGCCTGTTGTTGCAAGCCTTCCGAAGATAATGTGTCCGGACTGCTCACCGCCTAGCAGGTGACCGTTTTCCTTCATGTTCTCGGCAACATACTTATCTCCTACCTTGGTCTTCTCGTATCCGATGCCGAGTTCATCAAGTGCCTTGTACAGACCCATGTTTGACATGATAGTTGTTACGACCCTGGAATCACCGAACTTGCCTGTATCATGCATGAACTTTGAGCACAGGTACATGATGTGGTCTCCATTGATAACGTTTCCGTTCTCATCAACGGCAATGCATCTGTCTGCGTCTCCGTCGACTGCAAAACCTGCGTCAAGGTGATTCTCTTTCACGAGAGCCTGAAGGTTCTCAATATGAGTCGATCCGCATTTTACATTAACATTAAGTCCGTTAGGCTGATTGCCTATAACAAAAGTGTCTGCTCCTAGTGCGTCGAATACGCTCTTGGCCATCTGCCATGATGATCCGTTGGCACAGTCAAGTCCGATCCTGTATCCCTTGTATGATCTTGTAGCAAGAGAGATCAGATAACCGATATATCTGTTTCGGCCTGCTGCATAGTCAACGATGCATCCGATACCGTCCTTGTATGCATAAGGTATCTTCTCATCGCTGTCAAGATATGCCTCCAGTCCTTCCAGCATGGACTCTTCCATTTTCTCACCATCGCCGTTGATCAGCTTGATGCCATTGTCCTGGAAAGGATTATGGCTGGCAGTTATCATGATGCCGCAGTCAAAATCATCGATCCTGGTGATATATGAAACACTCGGTGTAGTTGTTACGTGCAGAAGATATGCATCCGCACCGGAAGCTGTAAGGCCTGCGCAGAGCGCGGTCTCGAACATGTAGCTCGAGCGGCGTGTATCCTTGCCGATAACGATCTTGGCCTTATGGTCTTCTGTGCTGTAGTAGTTTCCTACATAACGTCCGATCTTAAAAGCGTGGTCAACTGTAAGTTCACAGTTAGCCTCGCCTCTGAATCCATCTGTTCCAAAATATTTTCCCATTAGAGTCTCTCCTCTCCGTATATATCACGGAAATAATTATATGTATCAAGCTTGAGCTCGCCGCATGCAGCATCATCACATGCGATAACTGCATTGTTGTGGAGCTGAAGAGCTGAAATAGTCCACTTTGAGCTTACTCCGCCCTCAATGCAGTGTGCCAGTGCTCTTGCCTTGTTGTGTCCGTTTACCAGAAGCAGCACTTCTCTTGAGTCACATACTGTTCCAACACCTACTGAAAGTGCTGTAGGCGGTGTAGCTTCCGGATCATTGCCGAAGAATCTTGAATTAACGATCCTCGTATCCTCTGTCAGTGCTCTTACGCCTGTTCTCGAGGTCAGTGAAGTATACGGCTCGTTGAATGCGATATGTCCGTCAACTCCGCAGCCTCCCATAAAGAGATCGATGCCGCCATAGCTTGCGATCTTGTCTTCGTATCTTGCACACTCCGCTTCAAGGTCCTCTGCCATGCCGTTGAGAATGTTGATGTTCTCTGCCGGAATATCGATATGGTCAAAGAAATTGTCATGCATGAAATACCAATAACTCTGATCGTGATCATGAGGAAGTCCCACATACTCGTCCATGTTGAATGTAACGACATTCATGAAGCTTACTTTTCCGTCCCTGTTTGCCTTGATGAGGTTCTTATACACACCGACAGGTGTTGAGCCTGTAGGCAAACCGAGAACGAAAGGTCTGTCTTCCTTGTGGTTTTTGATTGCATCAATGATGTGGTTAGCAGCCCATTCACACATTGATTCATAATCTTTCTGAATAACTACTTTCAAATTTTCCACTCCTTCCTGCCTCGGAAAAAATATTTCCGGACAGTCCTATGCAATTTTCACCTTGAGCACTTCGCCCAGGGACGACTGTGATATATTCACTCCGCTTGGTAATTTAAAGCGAAGCAAGATTTCCGATTCTTCCGTCACATTGGAAAGGTCGATTTCTTCTGTTTCAACGTAATTGATGTTCTCCAGACTTGCGGCAGTGCCCTTGATCGTGATCTCGGCAGGTCCATCAACATCCTTTTCGGCATGCGAATTATCAACAATGTTATATTTTACCTTTACTATCTTGAGCGTGCCTGCGTAGGCATCGACCTTAACGGAGCTCGGATAGAAAACGATATGCGGAATGACCTCCGCATTCTCTCCATAGGCAACAGGTGCGGCATCAAAATTCATCGGTGATGTGTTGAGTTCTCCGTTCTTGAACGTGATCGCTGCATACTTTACTTGCTCTATGTTGTCTTTGCTGCCGTATGCGACAACAGAAGATGTGCTGATATTGTTGAACGCAGGCTCCCCTATGCCGTCGACGACCGTATATACTGCAGTCATTTCTATATTTGCACTTGAGCAGTCACCGACTTCGACTGTAACAGTTCCTATACTTTTCTTGACCAGCGAAGATCCTTCCGGGGGAACGATCTGGAGATTGATAGTATTGTTGCCTTTGGTCGCCGCACTGACATCAGCAATGATCGAAATATCATCTGCATCGATATTTGCCATCTCTGTTCTTTTGATATTTAGAACGACATCCACACTTTCTGCGGAGGATTTCTCTACAGCCATACCGGCATATGCCAGCTTGTCTTCACCTTCGAAAGTGATAGGCACACCACTGTACTTTACATCCTTGGTCGGACTGACAGTATAAACAACATATACCCAGGTCACTACTGCTATAATCAGCGAGATGACCATACTGAGAACAGATTTTGCCTTATTGCTCATCAGACTTACCTCCTCCCAGCACCTTCTGAAGCAGACTGGTCTCGGCTTCAGTCTGTGGCAGATAGATATCAAGAAGCTTTCTCTCCACAGTCTTAAGATCAAGATTTCTATGCAGTTCTCCGTGCTCAGCTATTGAGATCATGCCGGTCTCCTCGGAAACGATAATAACGAGTGCATCGCATACTTCGCTCAGGCCAACGCCCGCCCTGTGACGCGTACCGAGATTTCCTCCGATGTTTGTCCTTATCGTCAGCGGAAGAACGCAGCTTGCCGCATATATCTTCTT
>JAKSSO010000025.1 GCA_024403055.1 Mogibacterium sp.
GTGCTGAGCTGAACCATGTGTCCAGTACATCCTCATCCTGAGTCAGATGAGTGCATCCGCACTTAGGACACTTCTCAGGCATTCCCTGCTGTACAACGATCTCGCCGCACTCATCGCAGTAATATGCCGGGATCCTGTGTCCCCACCAGAGCTGTCTGGAAATGCACCAGTCTCTGATGTCATACAGCCAGTTCAGATAGATCTTCTCAAATCTTGGCGGTACATACTCGAGTTCTCCGCCTTCACCCTTTGCAGCCTTGATAGCAGGCTCTGCAAGGGTCTTCATTGCTACGAACCACTGGTCGCTGATCCTTGGCTCAACTACTGTATGGCATCTGTAGCATGTTCCTGTAGGGATGATAAGGTCGTCGATCTTAACGAGATAACCTGCTTCATCGAGGTCTTTGATCCACTGCTTACGGCACTCATAACGATCCATTCCTGCGTACTTGCCGGCGAGCTCAGTCATCATTGCATGCTCATCGATGCATGAACGGCTTGCGTCAAGTCCGTGTCTCTGACCTACTTCAAAGTCGTTCAGGTCGTGTGCCGGTGTGATCTTAACAGCACCTGTTCCCTTCTCAGGGTCAGCGTGTTCGTCAGTAATAACAGGGATCTCGCGTCCTATGAGCGGCAGAATAACAGTCTTGCCTACGAGATGCTCATATCTAGGGTCACCCTCTGCAACTGCGATCGCAACATCGGCGAACATTGTCTCAGGACGGGAAGTAGCAATTGTGATGCCTTCGCTTCCGTCTGCTGCAGGGTATCTGAAATACCAGTAGTGACCATTAACATCCTCGTGCTCTACCTCTGCATCCGACAGAGTAGTGCAGCATCCCGGACACCAGTTTATGATCCTGTTCCCCTTGTAGATAAGACCCTTCTTGTAGAGGCTGATGAACATCTCATTTACAGCCTTGTTGCAGCCCTCATCCATGGTAAAGCGTTCTCTTCTCCAGTCGCAGGAGTCTCCGAGCTTGCGACACTGCTTTGTGATGCGTCCGCCGTACTCTTTCTTCCAGTCCCATGCGAGCTTGAGGAATTCCTCACGTCCGATGTCATGCTTGTCGATACCCTTGTCCTTCTTGAGCTTTTCTGCGACCTTTACCTCTGTTGCAATGCTGGCATGGTCACTGCCAGGCAGCCAGAGTGCGCTGTAGCCCTGCATTCTCTTCCATCTTGTCAGAATGTCCTGCAGTGTCTGGTCGAGTGCATGACCCATGTGCAGCTGTCCTGTGATATTTGGAGGTGGCATAACGATAGTAAAAGGTTTCTTGTCCTTGTCGATCTCTGCGTTAAACGCACCCTTCTCTTCCCACATCTGATAAATACGATCTTCGAAGCTCTTCGGATCATATGTCTTTGCTAAATTCTTTTTCATGTCTATCTCCTATATTCTGTCACTGTATTCGCTCTCATCGCTGATCACCTGGTGTCTGATCCTGGACAGGCGCTCATCAACTTCATGAAGCGTCTCAGCGCATTCCTTCAGGCCATTGACTATTTCCTGAGAAAGCTGTCCCTTGTTCTTGTATCTCAGTTCATGCTCCAGACTTGCCCAGGTGTCCATCGCAACGCTCCTGAACTGTATCTCCACCGGCACCATCGCCCTGCGGTTGACCAGATACACAGGGAGGGAAACGACCACATGCAGGCTTCTGTATCCGCTCTCCTTAGGAGTATCACAATAGTCCTTCATTCTTATCAGTTCGATATCCTCCTGCTTCAGCAGCAGCTCGGACATCGAATATATATCCTCTTCATAATTGCAGACGACTCGAATGCCTGCAATGTCAAGCACTTCTCTCATAACGACATCAAGGTTGTTGACAGGATCCTCGATGCCGTACGTCACGGCCTTTTTCAATATGCTGTCGAAGGTCTTGAGCCTCGACTGAATATGGTGGATCGGCATATATTCATGAGTCTTGTCAAAATCATCAGAAAGGATCTCGAGCTTGGTCTCAAGATTTTTCATTGCCGAATTATACAGCAGACTGATATTGTCGATCGAATCCTGAAGCTCCTCATCGGTGCCGTTATACTCAGGCATTCTCTCTCTGATACGCTCTGCATTGTAATATCTAAACGCCATTTTTTTATTCTCCTGTGAACATTATTTAGCAACTTATTGTAACATAAAAAGCACTTTCGGGGACAGTCCCTAAGGACATTTTCAATATCAAATCTCGATTAAATAAGCATTATTTCAGTATTATCCATACTGACCCTAACGAATTAGTAAGGCGCCAGGCTTTCCATAAATGCGTTCTGCCATTTTTGTTAACATAGAGTTTTTTTTGATCTAAGCCAAAGCACTTTTCTATACCCTGGCTCCATTTTCATCATATATCAACAATTTTTCCTTCAATCCGTATTCATTGCTTAGAAATTTGTTAATATAGCGCAAAAACAGAACTAGCCCAAAGCTTTTTGCTTTGGGCTACCTTCAAATTGCATCGTATATTTACAAAAGCACTGTATAGCGTCGAAATCCTCACACCTTCGCGAGAAATAAGTACTATTATCAGCCGCGACAGGTCGTTTCCGCTATTTTTCCAGTGCCGCTTTGGCAAGCTTGTCAGCAATCTCATTATACTTATTGCCCGCATGCGCCTTGACCTTGACAAAAGTGATCGCCATCGTCTCTCTCGCCTCGGCTACATAAGCCTTGTATCCTCTTGTCAGCGGATTATTGGCCTTCCACAGGTCATCCGCCCATTTTCCGACACCCTCATAATCGTGGTATATCTCCACCGTGTCGATACCGTTCACCTTACAGTAATCTATCGCCAGTCTGGCGCCCATGATCTCGCCGGCCACATTTCTCTGCTCTGCAGCCTCTGCATCGTCATAGCATGCATTCATCTCGTATGTCTGATCATTTCCGTTCTCATCCGTATCAACTATCACGACACCGCATGAAAAACGTCCTGTCGCAACATCGTAGCTGCCGTCAACATACGCCTTAGTCCCTGTGGAAGTGCCGAACTCAGTTTCGTCCGCTTTGCCCGAAGCAAGTCCCAGGTATGTAAGTGCATCGTTGGCATCGGAAAAACTCTTGTACTCTGCTCCCGGGAATCCGTCGACCTGTTTCCTGCATGTGTCCCAGTCCATGAACAGACCGGTCTCTCTGCCTTTTCTTACAGCATATACTTTCTTCGCCATTTTGCTCTCCTTGCCACCCCAGGCTGCAGCACGCTCACCCGCCTGTTCTTCTTCGAATTTCTTAAGGAAGGTTCTCCTGTGTATAGGTGTAAAACCGAACTCTCTCAGACCCTCGTAGTGGGCTGCTGTTCCATAACCCTTGTTGCCCGCAAAATCATATCCCGGATACAATTCGCTCATCTCTTCCATGTATGAGTCTCTCGCTACCTTGGCAACGATCGAAGCTGCTGCTATGCAGAGACACTTTGCATCTCCCTTGATGAGAGATTCCTGAGGAATGTCCACATCCAGTTTGACAGCATCTATCATCAGATGCTCGATACTGCGCCCGTTACGCTCAGCCAGACTGTCATTGCATGCGTCGATCGCACGCTTCATGGCAAGCTTGGTCGCGTTCAGAATGTTGAGTTCATCGATCTCATGGTTGTCAGCTATGCCGATACCGTACGCCACAGCCTGATCCTTTATCACCGCATTCAGCTCTTCTCTTTTCTTGGCAGAGAGCTTTTTGGAATCATTGATCCCGAGCACATCAAATCCGTCAGGCAAAACGACAGCCGCCGCGTACACAGGCCCTGCAAGAGGTCCCCTTCCGACTTCGTCGATACCTGCTATGTATTTTACGCCACGTGAATGCAGGTCGTCCTCGAACGACCTCATTTCCACCAGCATCTGCTTCTGTAGTTCTTCTCTTTCTGCTTTAGTCATAGTCCTGCTGATCAGCGCAGCGCCACGGACGCCGCTACAGTTTTTCCAATGTGATCCTTCCGATCTTGCCGCCTCTGAATTCATCAACGACAGTACGTCCGGTCCTCTCATAGTCGATACGCTTTCCGGACATCAGGAAGCCTCTCTTGACCGCTATCGCATCCATGTTCTCCAGTGGCGTCTCAGCGATCTCATCCAGCTTGTAACGCTCCTTCAGAAGCTCCGGATATGTCTCTCCAAGAACTCTTATCAGTTCGAATCCCAGATCCTGTATGCCGAGGATCTCGTCCCTGATACTTCCGCAAAAAGCCAGATTGAGTCCTACATTCGGATCCTCGAACTTAGGCCAGAGTATTCCCGGTGTGTCGAGCAGCTGCATGCCGTTGTTCAGAGTCAGCCACTGCTTGCCTCTGGTAACGCCGGGCCTGTCGCCTGTAACAGCTGAACGCTTTCCTGTCAGTCTGTTGATCAGAGATGACTTGCCTACATTAGGCACGCCGACGATCATGAGCCTGAGCGGTCTCGCAACAGACTTGACCGAATTTCTTCTGGTCTGTTCTGCCTCGAGAGCTTTGAGCAGCTGTTTGATATTCTCGCCCGACTGAAGATTGAGCACAAGAACACGAGCGATGTTCTTTTCATCCGCTTCTGCCTCAAAATGTTCCTTCCACTTCCTGTTCTCGGTCTCATCAGCGAGATCGGATTTGCCCAGAACGATGATGCGTCTCTTGTTGGCGATCAGCTCATCTATGATTGGATTACGGCTGGACACAGGAATACGGCTGTCTATTATCTCAACGACACAGTCAACAGCCTTAAGGTTTTCTTTTATTAATTCGCGGGTCTTCTTCATGTGACCCGGATACCAGTTAATATTGTCTATCATATCTGCATTATACCAAAAAGCGGAAGCCTTAGCTCCCGCTTTTTCATTCTTTGATTATTCAGCGCTCTTGATCTTAGCAGCCTTACCGGTTCTCTGACGCATGTAGTTGAGCTTAGCTCTTCTAACCTTACCCTTCTTAACAACCTCGATCTTCTCGATCTTAGGTGAATGAAGCGGGAATGTCTTCTCAACGCCGATTCCGTTTGACAGCTTTCTTACAGTGAACGTCTCATTGATGCCACCATGCTGCTTCTTAAGTACATAACCTTCGAAAACCTGAATTCTTTCTCTCTGGCCCTCGATGATCTTTACGTGTACGCGCAGTGTGTCACCAACGTTGAATGCAGGAATCTCTTCCTTCTTATAATCCATTGTAACCTGGTCTAAAATATTCATGTTATTCCTCCTTCCCCTCAAAGACGTTCTTGGTTCTCCTGAGCACTTCTTCCGCCCATCCCCAGAGGACCGTCCGTAATAACAGCTTGAATAGAATACCATAAGAGCACTGTGATTTCAAGCATTTTCCCAAATTTTTTCATGTAAAAACGCCATATCAGGCTCTCGGATGACACCTCTTGAATACATCCCTGACATGGATGTCCGTAACTGCAAGATAAGCTATGCCTACGCTCATGTCTTCGAATCCCATGAGCTCCTGCAGCGACTTGAGATCACCGCCGTTTTTCAGGATATGGACTGCAAAACTGTCTCTCAGCAGCTGCGGTGTCATTCTGTCACCGATACCGATCTGTTCGCCATATGTCTTGAGTATCTTCCATATTCCCTGTCTTGTCAGTGCCTCAGCTCTGTAGTTAATGAAAACATGGTCATCGCTTTCTACAGGACCGCCCTTCATTGTCTCATAAGCCTGCGACAGATATTTTGCCATTGCTTCGCGCGCATATTTTCCGAGAGGTACTATCCTGCTCTCATCATTCACGTCCCTTAGCGTAACAAATCCCATCTTCAGGTTGAGATCCCCGATCCTGAGTCTTACCACTTCAGTGACTCTGGCACCCGTGCCGTACATGAATTCGAGAAGAGCCCTGTCTCTCAGACCCTTTCGGCTGTCGTCAGGAAGTTCAAGAAGCTGCTCCATCTCCTCGATCTCGAGGAAATCGATCCTGCGTTTATCATTCTTAGCCAACCTGATACCCGAGAAAGGGTTTCTGTCCGTTTCCCCTTCATTGACCAGAAAGTCATAGAAAGTCCTGAGCGCAGATACCTTACGGTTGATCGTTGCCTTGGACTTGCTCTCTCCGTTGAGGCTCATCACATATGCAACAGCATCGCTCTCGACACAGTCCGCGATCGATTTGGACCTCTTGTCCGTCAGAAAACGTTCGAAGCCCTCGATGTCACGTCTGTATGCGATCAGAGTATTCTTCGACTTATGCTTTTCTGTTTTAAGATACTCGATAAAATCTTTCATTTGGGTTCTCCGAATTAAATAACGCCCGCCTGTCTTGCGAACAGCACGCCTATCACGGTCTTGCTGTCCTTGATCTCATTGTTCATTATCATGCGGATAAGCTCGTCAGCATCGTACTCGAGTACATCGAGGCTCTCTCCCGGATCGAGATCGGTCTCGCCCGGAGTCAGGTCTTTGCAGAAGTAAACATAGAGCACCTCACTGGAATATCCGCATGTAGGATAATAAGTCATCAGATGCTCGATATGTCCGGCTCTGTATCCGGTCTCCTCAGCAAGTTCTCTCAGGGCAGCAGCTTCAGGCTCCTCACCCGGGTCGATCTTGCCTGCAGGTAGCTCAAGAATATCTGACTCAAAAGGCTTTCTGAACTGATTCTCCATGATCAGCTTGCCGTCATCGGTCAGAGCCAGAATGATAACTGCACCATTGTGCTCGATAACATCCCTTGTGCCGGTCTTTCCGCCTTCAGTTTCAACTTTATATTGTCTAACCTTGAAAACAGGTCCTTCGTACTTGATCTCACTACTTATAGTCTTTTCAAAAAAAGCCATTTTCCTTCTCCCTTCAGCCATTTTCGGCTGAATTGATTATATCATAAAGCATTCAGTATAGATTCAGCTTTCCTGCAAGTTCGTAGATAAATCTCTGCTTCCATTTCTTGTAGGTGTTGCTGTGAGCGTTGTCATCATAGAGCCTGAGATCGACGATATTTTCGATTATCGCCTCCCGATATTCTTCGGGCACCACCTCAAGTGCAGCATGAATGCATTCCCGCTTTCTCGCAGCCTCCTCGAGGACCTCTATCCTCTGCATCCCTCCCGTTTCATCCATGAACAAAACGATCTCATCATCTGCAAAACTACTGCGGTCCACAAGCCTGGCAGCAAGTGTTTCGATACGCCTCAGATCCTTCACTGTCCATATGCACTGATAGTAAACCTCCCTGGGCAATCTTGTCGTATTTTCTATTTTTAGAGTCTTCATATCGTCTCCCTTGTCTGTACGATATTCATCCAATGAAAAAATGACCCCTTGCAGAGCCATTTTATACCAGCTTTATGTCATGCATATGATATTTTGATGAACATTGCAGAATACACAATGCCGCGAAACTACCTGTGATATATACCGTAATCCCGGAAGTCCCCGTCAGAATGGAAATCCGACCCCATCGTCTTCTCAAGTCCGTGAGCATCCGCATATGCCTCCAGCCACTCAGACTGCCACTCGCACGACGACGGATGACAGCACTCTATGCCATCGATCCCGTATTCGATCATCAGGTCCAGTATCTTTATCAGCCTTGGCTTGAAAGTTTCGAATACCTCCCCTTCCCTCGGCTTCATCTGTTCCATCGGATGCGCCATTACAGCTTTTCCGCCCGCAGCATGTATCACTTTTATCACTTCATCCGAATTCAGAGTCTGTTTTTTAGTCTTTTTGAATTCCGGTTTCTTGAATATGACATCGAATGCATAAGCGACATTCGGTATCTGTCCGCTATCCGCAAGTGCCTTGGCACAAGTCGGCTTGCCTACATATCTACCGCCGTTGATGGCATTGACCTCGTCCCATGTAAGATGATATCCGTCATCCAGAATAGCCTGCATCAGTTTCTCATTACGTTCGTCTCTCCAGCGCTCAACTGACGCAAGTGCCTCTGTAAGCACAGGAGAGTCAAAATCCATGTCATATCCCAGTATATGCATGTCCTTGCCATACTCGTTGATCGAATCGAACTCTATTCCCGGAATGATCTCTATGCCATACTTTTCATCCAGTTTTTGCTCAAAACAAAGCTTTGAACCTTCAATGCCGTCGTGGTCCGTGATAGAAATGACGTCAAAGCCCTCTTCCTTACGTCTTCTGACGAGTTCTTCAGGCTCCAGGCTTCCGTCCGAAAATGTCGTATGGTTGTGGAGGTCGATTTTTTTCATGCAGTTGGTCCCTGTTTCCTCTTGTCTGTCTTGTAAACGGGGACAGCCCCTTCACATAGAACTGTCCCCTTTATTACTACAGTTTTTCTACATCTTCAGCATCCAGATAGCTGATGTAAGGAAGATCTCTGTACTTCTGGTCGAAGTCAAGACCATATCCGACAACGAACAGGTCATCGATCTCAAATCCTACATAGTCAGCTTTGAAATCTGTTTTTCTTCTTGCTTCCTTGTTCAGCATGGAGCAGACCTTGATGCTCTTAGGTCCGCGACCCTCGAGCTTTTCAATAAGGTATTTCAGTGTATTTCCTGTGTCAACGATGTCTTCGATGATGATGACATTCTTGTTGTACATGTTAACATTAGGCTCATAAGTTATCTTGACCACACCGGAGCTGAAGCTAGATGAACCATAGCTGCTTGCAGTAATGAAATCAATGCTGGTATCTACCGTGAGATACTTCATGATATCGACCATCCACATTATGGATCCCTTGAGTGTTCCGAGAAGCAGGACCTCCTCGCCCTCGTAATCCTTGTCGATCTGCTTGCAGATCTCCTTTGCACGCCTTGTGATATCTTCCTGAGTGTATAATACCTTACCTAACTTTGCATTCTTTCCAGCCATTTTACCCCTCCAGTAGCGTCTCAATGGTATCGAGCAGTTCTTTGTCCCCGGTGCGTTTAAGTGCCGAGCATGGAATGATTATATCACCTTTTTTCATGCCCAGGGTAGTTTTAATTTCCTTAATGCTCTTGGCACGCTCATTATTGCTGAGCTTGTCCGCCTTGGTCGCTACAACGATCCCGTCTAATCCGTAATACTTCAGATATTCATACATCTGAACATCCTGTGCGCTCGGCTTGTGCCTGATATCCACGAGCTGGATGACCTTGAGCAGGTCCTCCCTGTTCTCAAGATATGACTCCATCATTTCGCCCCATTTCTCGGATTCAGCCTTGCTGACCCTGGCATAGCCATATCCCGGCAGATCGACTATCCTGAAAGCGACGCTGCTCTTCTCCTCATCCTTCTCGATGAGTCCTTCGCATGCGTAAAAATTGATGGTCCTCGTCTTACCCGGGCTTCCCGACACACGTGCCAGGCCCTTTCTGGCCGTTATGAGATTGAGCAGAGATGACTTGCCGACATTGGAACGGCCGGCAAAAGCGATCTCTTTCACGCCCGTTTCCGGATATTGAGCGGGTTTGACTGCAACTGTTTCTAATTTTGATGATGTAATTTTCATATTCTATTTAAATAATAACGGAATTACTTCCTCGAAATTCTCAACCGGAATGAACTCTATCTTCTTGCGTACGCTTGCAGGGATGTCCTCAAGATCAGGAACATTTTCCTTAGGAATTATGATCCTTGCGATACCCTGACGGTAAGCGGCAAGTGATTTTTCCTTAAGTCCTCCGATGCGGAGGATCCTGCCGCGAAGCGTGATCTCACCTGTCATGGCGATCGTTCTGTCAGCCTTGCGCTCAGTCAGAAGTGAGAACAGGGCGGAACACATTGTAATTCCTGCAGATGGTCCATCCTTAGGTGTAGCGCCTTCAGGAATGTGGATCTGAATATCCATGTCCTTGAATGCATCATTATCGATATCGTATTTTGCAGCGATAGATCTCAGATATCCCAGAGCCGTTGTTGCAGACTCCTTCATGACATCACCCATCTGGCCTGTCAGGATAAGCTTGCCTGTTCCCGGCATCTTTGCAGTCTCGATCTTAAGAGTGACTCCGCCGACAGCAGTCCATGCCATTCCTGTAGTAACGCCTACCTCAGGCTCCAGGTCGCCGATATCGTCAATATATACCTTCTTGCCGATGAACTTGTCCAGAGTCTTGGCAGTGATGGTATTCTTTCTGCTCTTACCGCTGACGATGTTACGTGCCACCTTGCGGCATGCATTTCCTATCTCACGCTCGAGATTACGAACACCTGCCTCACGAGTGTAATACTCAATCATCTCACGGACAGCAGACTCTGCGATGTTGAGCTGGCTCTTCCTGATGCCGTATTCCTTCATCTTCTTAGGGATAAGGTACTGCTCGGCGATTTTCACCTTCTCTTCCTCAGTGTAGCTGGAGACCTCGATGACCTCCATTCTGTCGAGAAGCGGCGTTGGAATAGTCGCTGTTGTATTTGCTGTTGTAATAAACATTACCTGTGACAGGTCAAACGGTATCTCAAGATAGTGATCCGTGAATGTGCTGTTCTGCTCAGGATCCAGTACCTCGAGCAGAGCAGACGCAGGGTCGCCCTTGAAATCGCTTCCGATCTTGTCCACCTCGTCAAAGAGGAAGAGCGGATTGTTCGTTCCCGCTTCGATAATGCCGTTGATAACACGTCCCGGAATAGCTCCGATATATGTTCTGCGGTGACCTCTTATCTCAGCCTCATCTCTCACGCCGCCAAGAGACATTCTAATGAATTCCCTGCCTGTTGCACGTGCGATCGAACGGGCGATAGATGTCTTGCCGACGCCCGGAGGGCCTACAAGACAGAGGATAGGTCCTTTGTTCTCCTTGGTAAGGTGCATTACTGCGAGATTCTCGATTATTCTCTCCTTGACTTTCTCAAGTCCGTAGTGATCCTCATTGAGGACTTTCTCAGCCTTTTTCAGACTGAGGTTTACCTTGGATGAGTTGTGCCACGGGAGTTCAAGAATAGTCTCAATGTATGTCCTGCTGACATTGGCATCAGGACTCATTGCATTCATCTTGGTGAACTTGTCTATCTCCTTGCGGACCTTGGTGTCTATCTTCTCAGGAAGCTTGAGCTCATCGAGCTTCTTTCTCCATTCCGCAGCCTCATCATCAGCATCCTCGTCCTCGCCGAGTTCCTCCTTGATGACCTGCATTTGCTCTCTGAGATAGTATTCTTTCTGGCCGCGATTCATGTTCTTAACGACCTTGTTGTTGATCCTCTTGGCAATCGCCAGGATCTGGTTCTCTCTTCCGATGATATCGATGAGATGCTCGATCCTCAGTTTGACAGAATCGATTTCGAGAAGAGTCTGCTTGGTGTCAAACTCAACATCAAGCTCATTGGCAATAACGCTGCAGAGTGTCGAAGCCTCCTTGACTCCGTCGAGCACATTACGTGCCGCAGAATCATTTACGCCGCTCTGCTCCAGATACTTGAAGAACATCTGAGTCAGAACTCTGATATTGGCCTGCATTGTAACGTCGTCGACATCATCATCAGTATCCTCAGCTACAGTGCACTCGCACCAGAGCATTCCGTCTTCCTCATAGATGCGTTCGATCCTTGCTCTTTTGCCTACACTTACGAGAACTCTCTCATACTCTTCGTTTTTCTTTACTACAGAAGAGAGCTTGAGAAATACTCCGGTCATGTAGCAGTCATCCTCAGAAGGATCTGCAACACCCGGGTCTCTCTGGGCAGACACAACAAGATTCTTGTCGCCATTCATCGCACGATCAATAGCTACAATGCTTTTGTCTCTGCCTATGTCAAATCCAACCACCGTATCCGGGAAGAAGGCCTGGCCTCTTAACGGAATATACGGCATTGTCAATTTTGTTTCTTCCATTATAATCCCCTACTTATAGCGACTTTCGAACAGCTACCCTCGCTTGCCCGGCACGGAGCTCTTCGGCCTTATGGGCACGCTCCGAAGCCGCGCACTCACGCAACTGTTCTACGCCACTCCAATTACTTCTTTATAATCTCAGCTACTCCACTTTTTACGGTATCGGCTGTGATAATGACCTGTCTGATATCCGGATCGGATGGTGTCTCATACATTATGTTGGTCATCATCCTCTCGAAGATGCCGCGAAGTCCTCTTGCTCCCGTCTTGAGTTCAAGCGCCTTGTCAGCGATCGCTTTTACTGCATCATCACGAACAATAAGTTCCACGTCATCCATTGCCATGAGGGTCTGATACTGGTTGATCAGAGAATTCTTAGGCTCAGTCAGTATCCTTACCAGTGCTTTCTCGGTAAGTTCCGAAAGCGATACGATAACAGGAAGTCTTCCTATCAGTTCAGGAATAAGACCGAACTTCAGCAGATCTTCCGGTTCGACCTTGAGCAGGATATCTTCTTCTGTCATGTCCGCGCTGTCATCTTCCTGATTGAATCCGATTACCTTGTTGCCGAGACGAACCTTGATGATCTTGTCGAGTCCTGTGAAAGCTCCTCCGCAGATAAAGAGAACATCCTTGGTATCGAAATGGATGAATTCCTGGTTAGGATGTTTTCTGCCACCCTGTGGCGGAACGTTAGCGACCGTGCCCTCGATGATCTTGAGCAGAGCCTGCTGTACGCCCTCTCCGCTTACATCACGTGTGATTGACATATTCTCGGACTTTCTTGCGATCTTGTCGATCTCGTCGATATAAATGATTCCCTTCTCAGCTCTGTGAAGATCTCCGTCAGCAGCCTGATACAGTCTGAGCAGGATGTTCTCAACATCCTCTCCGACATAGCCGGCCTCTGTCAGCGAGGTAGCATCAACGATGGCAAAAGGTACGTCGAGTATTCTGGCAAGTGTCTGCGCGAGCAGAGTCTTGCCGCTTCCGGTAGGTCCGAGCATGAGAATATTGCTCTTCTGGAGCTCGGTCCTGTCAGCACTGTCGTTTGTCCTGTATTTCTCGAGATGCTTTATTCTCTTGTAATGGTTGTAAACTGCAACCGCCAGGCTCTTCTTTGCAGGATCCTGTTCAATTACGTAATCGTCGAGCTGTTCCTTGATCTCTACAGGCTTAGGAAGAGCTGCGCCTCTTCTTCTGCGTACAGGCATTTCATCCTCTTCCAGAATAGACTGGCAGAGCTCTATGCACTCGTTGCAGATATAAATATTAGGTCCTACAATGATCTTGCGGACCTCGGATCTCGATTTGCCGCAAAATGAGCATACAAGTTCGTTTTCGTTAGCCATTAGTGTTTCTCCAGTACCTTGTCTACGATGCCGTATTCAACAGCCTCTTCCGCAGACATGAAATTATCACGGTCAGTATCTTTCTCGATCACCTCGAGCTCCTGTCCTGTTGCATCTGCAAGGATCTTATTAAGTCTTGCTCTTACATCCAGGATGTGGTCAGCAGTGATCTTGATATCACTTGCCTGTCCCTGAGCTCCGCCAAGCGGCTGATGGATCATGATATCGGCATTAGGCAGAACATATCTCTTGCCCTTTGTTCCTGCAGCAAGGAGCGTTGCAGCCATGCTTGCAGCCATTCCTACACAGATGGTGCATACATCAGGCTTAACGAACTGCATTGTGTCGAAAATTGCAAGGCCTGCAGTAACTGATCCGCCCGGTGAATTGATGTAAATATTGATGTCCTTCTCAGGGTCCTGTGCCTCGAGGAAAAGCAGCTGAGCAACAACTACGCTTGCAGTGTGATCAGTGATCTCTTCGTCGATGAAAATGATACGGTCAAGCAGGAGTCTTGAATAAATATCATATGTGCGTTCGCCCTGACCGGTCTGTTCTACTACATAAGGGACGTAATTCATATTTACCTCCTTGTTTAACAGATGCTATGAAGCAGGGCTCCATAGCATCTCTCAATAACGTGATTAACGATCACCCTTCGCAGGGTACATTGACTACTCAGCGTCGTCCTTTACAGCTACGATGTCCTTCTTAGCTGTTTCGTAAAGAAGCTCGATAGCCTTCTTAGTCTGTGCATCCTCCTTGAAGTAAGCTACAGTCTGCTCGCCTGCCATCTGCTTAACCTGATCAACAGTCATTCCGTACTGTGCTCCGAACTCTTCCATGAGCTCGTTTACTTCTTCATCAGTGCACTCGATACCCTCGAGTCTGATAACGTTCTTGAGGAGAATTCTTGTTCTGATTCTCTTCTCAGCTTCAGGCTTAGCCTCTTCCTTAACCTGCTCGATAGTCTTTCCCATCCACTCCATGTACTGCTGGAGAGTCAGGCCCTGTGCAGCCAGGTTCTGGTTCATGTCATAAATCATGTTGTCGAGCTCGTTCTCGATCATTACCTTAGGAGCCTCGATCTCATTCTCTTCGTAAAGCTTCTCAAGAACTCTGTCCTTCATGAAAGCTTCGTCTCTTGCATCAGCCTCAGCCTGCAGATCCTTCTTCAGCTGCTTCTTATAGTCAGCGAGTGTCTCGAACTCACTTACATCGCTTGCCAGCTCATCGTCGATCTCAGGAAGGATCTCTTTCTTGATCTCGTGGATATGGCACTTGAACAGTGCTTCCTTACCTGCGAGCTCGTCTGCATGATAGTCCTCAGGGAATGTAACAACAACGTCTACATCCTCACCTGCATCCTTGCCTGCCAGCTGATCTTCGAATCCAGGAATGAACTGTCCGCTTCCGAGTGTGAGCTCGAAGTTCTCTGCAGTTCCGCCTGCGAACTCTTCGCCGTCAACAGATCCTACGAAGTCGATGATAACCATGTCGCCCATCTCGGACTTACGGCCCTCAACGGTCTCCATGCGAGCCTGGCTCTTCTGGATCTCCTCGAGCTTAGCCTTAACTTCCTTAGCTCCGATCTTAGTCTCAAACTTCTCGATCTCGAGTCCCTTGTAGTTCTTTACCTCGATCTCAGGGAATGTCTGAACTGTTCCTGTAATAACAACAGGCTTATCCTTCTCTACATTAGGTGCATCGATTACAGGCTGTGAAATAACATCAAGCTTGAGTTCGTCGATTGCCTTGAAATAGTTCTCGTCAAGCAGTGAGTTAAGTGCCTCATCATAGAAAACGTCTGCGCCATAGTAGTTCTCGATGATCTTGCGAGGAGCCTTACCCTTGCGGAATCCGTCGATGCTGAACTTGCTTCTGTTAGCGAGATATGCCTTGTTGAGTGCTTCAGCAAACTCTTCCTGAGTGAACTCAATACTGAATTTTACTGCTCCGTTTTCGTTTGATACCTGTGTAGCTTTCATTAATACTTTCCTCCGTTTATATATAATTGTTAATTATTAGCTTCTTTTATGAGAACGCTCTCTGCAGTTTTGAGCGGTCCTCGATCTCCAGTCCGTACTGCTTCTGGATTCTTGACGCGAGCTCCTTATAATCTTCCTCGTCTCCGTGATACCACTCGATCTCGAGCTCAAAGATAGGCTCATCATGTCCGTCAAGGCAGTGGATAACGCCCTGGTCCTCCGAAATACAGCTCAGTGACTTGCCTGTGTCTACCAGGAACTGTCTGCGAGTGTACTCCATTTCAACGTTCTTTACCAGTTTACGTCCCTGTGTTGCTTCGCTCAGCACATCATAAGCACTGCTCGAAACGAAAAGTTCGATGTCCGGGTCATCCGCAAATGCCTCATCGTTGACTACCAGATTGATCTCCTCACGAACATACATGCCATCGAAAACGTCAAGATCCCACTTTACTGTCGCATTGATCCTCTCGTTCTCTTTTCTGATCCTGTAGGCAACGCCTCTGTGACGCAGATCCTGAAACTCTGTGTCAAAATAAGCAGCCTTCATCTCGATGATCTCAGCATCTTCTGTTCTGTTTCGTCTGAGCTCAGCATCTTTCAACATACTGTTGAAAACGCTTTCATCTTTAAGACGATATTTGAATTCTGTTTCCATTTAGTTCCTCGCTATGGTGATCTGGTCCATTACCGGACCCGCCGCATACGTCTTTAGAAAAACAAATACAGCCTTGTAATTTTACTAAAAAAACCGCTATTCTTCAAGATTTTCCCTGAAAAATAGCGTTTTTTTATGTTTTTTTGTGAAAAAAGCTTTTTTTATTCAATTATCTGTGCTTTTTATTCACCGAGCTTCTTCAGACTGATCCTTGAATCACGATCTCTGAAAAGCAGCTCGGTCATCGTTATGAAATTATCTGACAGGTCGCTCGCATAATATCTGTCCTGATAGTCATTCGGTCCTGCCATCATGGCTTTATCCTTAAGGATCTCAGCGGCCTCATTTATGACCTCTGCCGAAGAACTGTACAGCTTGATCCCGGGATACAGCTTGTCGAATGTTTTGATAAGCAGCGGATAATGTGTGCATCCGAGGACCAGATTATCAAAGCCGCTTTCCCTGACAAAATCATCCATGTAATGTCTGACAGTCAGCTCCATGATCTCGCCTTCAACAAAGCCCTCTTCGATCAGTGGAACGAGTGCCGGACACGCCAGGCTGCTCACCTCAGTTTCAGGACTGAGCTTTCTGATACTCTTTCCGTACACATCGGAACCTATTGTCGCTTTGGTCGCAATGACACCGACTTTGCGGCATCCGTCCGCTACGACTTTCTTCACTGTTGGTTCGATAACTCCGAGAATAGGAATATCAGGATATCTCTCGCGAAGAGAATCCAGACACAGTGCCGTTACAGTGTTGCAGGCTATTATTATCATCTTGCAGTTCTTGGACACAAGATAGTCTACGATCTGTGTGGCAAATTCTTTTATTGTCGATTCCGACTTCGAGCCGTATGGAGTCCTTGCTGTATCACCGAAATACAGCACCTTCTCATTCGGAAGCTTCTCATGCAGCTCCTGCACCGAAGTCAGTCCGCCCAGACCCGAATCGAAAAATCCTATTGCTCTGTTATCCATGTATGTATTATTTCTCCTGTCGGCTTATGCAGCCTTCTTTGCCTTGTATTTATCTCTGATAAGCAGGAACAGTGAAGTCAATACCAGACACATGATAAATGCGATGATATTTTTCAATCCCAGCTTGTTAGGCGCGCCTGTAATTCCCATGATGTCGCAGCAGATACGCATGATACTTCCGTGAACGATCAGGATGATCAGCGAGCGTCTTCCGAACCACTGCAGGAATTTTCCTACCCATGGAACTCTGCTGAGCGGTCTGCAGATGCAGATCATGAAGAAAGTGCCTGCCATGGCAATATATTCAGTGATATACACTTCGACAGGTCCGAGGACCATGTCAATACGTCCGCTGGAGAACATTCCCACTCTCGGGAACAGTACGCCGAGTGCAAAGCTGATGCCATACACAACGAGGCAGATGAGCCATCTCTTTCCGGCAGCTTCTTCGCCGTGAAGGAGTCTCTTCTTTCCGAAAAATGCTCCGAGAAGCATTATTGCAGCTACTGCAGGTGCATCGTGGATACCCCAGATCAGCTCTACCTTGAGCGCAGACAGAACGGCACTTACGGACAGCAGACCGACGATAACGAGCCAGAGTCTCTTCTGATTCTCAAGCGCATAGTCAACGACTGCATAGAACACCAGTGAGCCTGTGATCAGATACTTGATGAACCATGTTGGTCCAAGGCCCTGTGCAATGAATGTTCTTGAAGCGTCCAGTCCCAGATCTGCAGCAAGTGGATCTCCGATCCAGAATGCCACATAGCTCTTGAGCACATTCACAAGACTGATCTCACCACGAACCATCATGTAGATACCCATGATGACCCATAGAGCTGTTGCAAGAATAAAGAACTGCGGAATAAGCTGCAATACCCTCTTCTTAACAGACTGAGTATAAGTCTCACCCTTGTTTCTGTAATTGTATCCTGCGATGAAAACGAAAAATGGCATTATGAATCCGAACGCCGCCATCAGTATGATCGTAGTCATATCTGTCGGAGCAGTATCACGACCGCCTGCCGTGAATAATGTAAGAGAATGTGTCAGAAGAACAAAGGTCATCGCAAGACCCTTTGCTACATCCTGTTCGACCATTCTTTTATTAGTGATATCTGCCATTAATTGTGTACCTGCTTTCTAATGAACAATAATATTTCATACTTTGTTATTAACCCACAATCGAGGGGTTTTTGTCAATAAAATTGTAAATAAAAAACGGGCTTATCGACGTGTTTAATGAGTCCGGATACCCCTTATTTCACGAATTACAGGCTTTCGTTTTCAAAGTTGTATCAGCTAAGCCTCTCAGACCCTGTTTCTTTTGTTATTAGCTGATACAATTTTGCTTTTTTTCAGCAATATTCGTGCGGTACTCAAGGTCTCTAATCAAAAAATGTATCAGTGTACAGCTGATAATCATTGAAAGATTGTTTTTCGCTGATACATGTTATATAGATGAATTCGTATTTTGTGTCAGTGCGCAACGAACCATCAAGGCTTCCAAAGCCTGCACTGATACACCTTGCAAAACGGGCGCATTTTTTAAAGGAAAAAGAGCATATTTCACGGGCGCTTTTCGTCCTGTAAGCCTCCTGTGACCCCGGAGCACAATATAAACATAATAAAAACGTAAAGAAAAGACGCCGACCGTATGGTCAGCGTCTTGATGTGGAGGTGGCACCCGGATTTGAACCGGGGATCAGGGTTTTGCAGACCCACGCCCTACCGCTTGGCTCTGCCACCGCATTGTTTGTGCCCGCCCTCCGCC
>JAKSSO010000026.1 GCA_024403055.1 Mogibacterium sp.
CATCTCTTTGATGGCTTTCTTTTCTTTCGAGCCGAGCTTTGTCGGCACTTCAACTATGACTTTAACGTATAAGTCGCCCTTGCGTCCTGTACGAACATTAGGTGCTCCCTTGCCCTTAAGTCTGAATGTTGATCCGGTCTGAGTTCCTGCCGATATCGTATACGAGGAGGTTTCACCGAAGCCCGGCACATTGACCTTTGCTCCGAGCGCTGCCTCTTCGAAAGTAATCGGCAGATCAAGATACAGATCGTCGCCTTTGCGCTTGTAGTGAGAATGAGGTCTGACATTGATCACGATGTACAGATCTCCGTCAGGTCCGCCGTTGACGCCCGGGCCTCCCTGTCCGCGAAGTGTGATAATGCTGTCATTATCAACGCCTGCAGGAATATCGACCTTGATCTTGACCTTCTTGCGGATACGTCCTGTGCCGCTACAATCCGGACATGGATCCTCGATCATCTGGCCACTTCCACCGCACTTAGGGCAGGTAGTCACATTCTGGAATCTTCCGAAAGGCGTATTGCTTACCTGGCTAATCTGGCCGCTGCCGCCGCACTGGCTGCAGGTCTTCTTACCGGTCCCTGCCTTGGCTCCTGTACCGTTGCAGGTCTTGCATCTTGTATCCTTGTTGATCTCGATCTGCTTGCTGCATCCGAACAGAGCGTCGGTAAAGTCTACGGTTACTGTCTTCTGAAGATCCTGACCTTTCTGCGGGCCGTTACGTCTGCGTCTTGAGCTGCCGCCGCCGAATCCGCCGAACATGTCGAAGATGTCCTCGAAGCCGCCAAAACCGCCGCCTGCGCCGCCGAATCCGCCGAAGCCACCGAATCCGCCCTGTCCTGCGCCATAGTTAGGATCTACGCCTGCATGACCGAATCTGTCATATTTGCTTTTCTTGTCAGGGTTTGAGAGGACCTCATAAGCCTCGTTGATCTCCTTGAACTTTTCCTCAGCTTCCTTGTTGCCGGGATTCTTGTCAGGGTGATACTTCATTGCGCCTTTTCTGTACGCCTTTTTGATCTCGTCGTCAGAAGCGCCCTTGCTGAGACCTAAGACCTCATAATAGCCCCTTTTATCTGCCATAATTATTACCTACCGAAGCGAGGAGCCTCAGCCCCTCGCTTCACCTTTCTTTAGTCGTCTACTACCTCGTAGTCAGCGTCTACTGTTCCGTCATTTGCCGGACCCTGCTGTGCGCCGCCGAAGCCGCCCATGTTGTTAGGGTCAAAGCCTGCGCCGCCAAAGCCGCTCATGTTGCTAGGATCGAATCCCTGAGCTCCGCCCTGTGCACCTGCAGCAGCCTGAGCTTCCTGATAGATCCTTGTTGAAATAGGATAGAATGCATTTGTAAGTGCTTCCATCTTGGTCTTCATACCCTCTGTATCGTTGGCATCGATAGCTGCCTGGAGGTCAGCCTTTGCAGACTCAACTGCAGTCTTTTCATCAGCTGTAACCTTATCGCCGAGGTCATTGAGCTGCTTCTCGATCTCGAATACCATGCCCTCAGCCTGGTTTCTGGTCTCAACAGCTTCCTTCTGCTTCTTGTCCTCCTCAGCATACTTCTCAGCTTCCTTGATCTTGGCATTGATCTCATCCTCAGAAAGCTTTGTTGAAGATGTAATAGTGATTCTCTGTTCCTTGCCTGTAGCCATATCCTTGGCGCTTACATTTACGATTCCGTTAGCATCGATATCGAAAGTAACCTCGATCTGAGGAATTCCACGTGGAGCAGGTGCAATACCTGTAAGCTGGAATCTACCAAGAGTGATGTTTCCAGCAGCCATCTGTCTCTCACCCTGCATTACGTGAATGTCTACTGCAGTCTGGTTGTCAGCTGCTGTTGAGAAGATCTGGCTCTTCTTAGTAGGAATAGTTGTATTTCTTTCGATCAGCCTTGTTGCAACTCCGCCAAGTGTCTCGATGGACAGTGACAGTGGTGTAACGTCGAGCAGAAGGATGTCATTTACTTCGCCTGTAAGTACTCCTGCCTGGATAGAAGCTCCGATAGCTACGCACTCGTCAGGGTTGATTCCCTTGAAAGGTTCCTTGCCTGTAACTCTCTTAACTGCTTCCTGTACTGCAGGGATTCTTGTTGATCCACCTACCAGGATAACCTTGGCGAGATCAGCTGAGCTTACGCCTGCGTCTGCCATTGCCTTGTGCATTGGCTCAATAGTCTTCTCTACGAGATCCTTAGTGAGCTGGTCGAATCTTGCTCTTGTCAGATCCATATCCAGGTGGAGTGGTCCTGCCTGAGATACTGTGATGAAAGGCAGATTGATCTTAGCTGTCTGAGCACTTGAGAGCTCTTTCTTAGCCTTCTCTGCAGCTTCCTTAAGTCTCTGCAGCGCCATCTTGTCCTGTCTCAGGTCGATTCCGTTTTCTTTCTGGAATGAGTCAGCCAGGAAGTTCATTACTGCGTTATCAAAGTCGTCTCCGCCGAGCTTTGTGTCGCCGTTTGTAGCGAGTACTTCGAATACTCCGTCGCCGAGCTCAAGAACGGATACATCGAATGTACCGCCGCCCAGGTCGTAAACGAGGATCTTCTGAGATCCTTCTGTTTTGTCAAGTCCGTAAGCCAGTGATGCAGCTGTAGGCTCGTTGATGATTCTCTTAACATCGAGTCCTGCGATCTTGCCGGCATCCTTGGTTGCCTGCTTCTGTGCATCTGAGAAGTATGCAGGAACTGTAATAACTGCCTCTGAAACCTTCTCGCCCAGATATGCCTCTGCATCGCTCTTGAGCTTTGCCAGAATCATTGCTGAAATATCCTGTGGTGTATAAGCCTTACCGTCAATTGATACACTGTAGGATTCACCCATGTGTCTCTTGATGGATGCAATTGTTCTCTCAGGGTTTGTTATAGCCTGTCTCTTTGCTGTTTCGCCAACAAGTCTTTCGCCCTTATCTGTGAATGCAACAACAGATGGTGTTGTTCTCATACCCTCTGCGTTAGTGATAACTGTAGGCTCTCCGCCTTCAAGAACTGCTACGCAGCTGTTGGTTGTTCCTAAATCGATTCCGATTACCTTGCTCATTTTTATTCCTCCTATATGTTGAAAAGCATGTATTATTAACTATTTTGATACGGCTACCATTGTTGGTCTTATTACCTTTTCGTTTAATGTGTAGCCTTTCTGAAGCACCTTGCTGACTTTTCCGGACTCATGTTCTTCGCTGTCCTCCATCATTACTGCGTTGTGCAGATTAGGATCGAAAGTCTCACCGAGTGCGTTTATCTCCTTAACACCGGCATTGTCCAGCGCGGTCTTGAGCTGTTCGAAGATCAGCGACATGCCCTTGGCATAGCCTTCTGCATCATTTGCAGGATCGGCATCGAGTGCTCTCTCGAAATTGTCAAGCACCGGGAGAATGTCATTTACGATCTTCTCGTTCGCATAAGCGTGGATGTCTGACTTTTCCTTGGCTGCTCTCTTCTTGAAGTTCTGAAACTCAGCCATCAGTCTCATGTAACGCTCAGACTCTGCTGCTTCGGCTACCTTCGACGCGTCTTCCTGTGCAGCTGCGTCGTCTCCGGCGGTCTCCTCAGACCGACCCTTTTCGGAATCATCCGGAACTTCTGCTTCTTCAGAGCTTTTCTCGGCCTTGGAAGCCTCCGCATTCTCCTCGCTCGCTTTGGCTGCCTTGCCGGCTTCCTTCTTTTTAAGGAATTCTGCAAGCTCCTCAGCTGTCATCTCTTCTTTGTCTTTGATGTCTATCATTTTCTGCCGTCATCCTTTCCGTCAGTAAGTCTGAAAGACTCACTTAGGTTATTTGTAAGATATTCCATTAACGACGTTACTTCGTCGTATTTCATTCTTGTCGGTCCTATAACTCCGATCTTGCCTACCATCTTTCCGTCAACGTGATATGTTGCCGTGATCAGTGTGCAGTCCTTCATGGAGTCATTTTCTTCACCGATTGTAATGACAACTCCGTCGTCACGGTCGAGCATCTTTCTCGTGAACTCGTCCTTGCGAGCGAACATTTCCATGAAATCGCGCGCCCTGTCTATGCTGGAGTATTCCGGAATATTGAAGATGTTCGTCATTCCCTCCATGTACAGGTGAACGTTCAGCATGTCTTCAAGAGTCTTCATGAAACTCGGCATTACGCTTCCGCGCAGCTGGCTGAGCGCCTCTATATCAGTTCCTACATCTTCGATGATCTCGCCCTTGAGCGCATCATCAAGTGTTCTGCCGTTGTACTCCACTGTCATGTTCTTACTGAGAAGTTCAAGCGACTCTGTTGTGTAAGGAACCTTCAGACGAAGCGTCGTATTGGTAACGTTTCCGCTGTTGCCAACTATCATGAGGATTATCGTTCTCGCATCTACCGGCATCAGCCTGATGAAAGCGATCGTGTCCTCGTTTACCACCGGCGTCATTGCGAATGACGCAAGATGCGTTATTTCACTAAGGAGCTCCGCCGCATGTCTGATTGTTGCATCAAATTCATCTCTGCTCGCCGAAAGTCTGTCATTGATCAGGCGTTTGTCTCTGGCACTGAGATTTTTCTTCTTCATCAGATCGTTAACATACAGTCTGTATGCCTTGTCTGAAGGAACTCTTCCAGCCGATGTATGCGGATGTGTCAGATAACCCATCTCCTCGAGATCTGACATCTCATTTCTTATTGTCGCAGGGCTGACACCCAAATCGTATTTCTTTGCTATTGACCGAGATCCTACCGGTTCAGCGTTCTCAACGTAATCGCTGATGATTGCCTGCAGTATCTGTAATTGTCTTTCACTGAGATCCAAGTTGCGCCTCCTTTCCGCCTTTGTTAGCACTCACCTCAGTAGAGTGCTAATTGGTACATCCATAATATAAACCATAGCCATTACAGTGTCAACAATTATTTGTATGAAGATTATGTGAACATGGTACATCATTATCCCGCACCGAGCTTATTATCCAATTGCTACCGTATGGTCGCAATTGCAAAGGTCCGATGCAACCGCATAGTAGCATCAGTTCGGGGTGAGATAATGAAAAATTTAGAAAACAGGATGTTCTTCAGGCGCCTTGAGGATCTGAGGGTCGATCACGATATGACTCAACAGCAGGTCGCTGATGCAGTAGGCTTAAGCAGGGAGGTATACCGCCGATACGAGAAGGGCATCCGAACAATACCCGTCGATGTTCTGATCGATCTGGCGGATCATTACGATGTTTCTCTGGACTACATCGCCGAACGAAGAGAATATGCGAGAAAGTCTGCATACGAAAAGACATCTTTCACTGAACAGCCGACTTACAAGGTCGCCGACAATAAGTCCGCGAAAAACAAAGCAGAATAGCTGTGGTTGAGGCTGCGGATGTGGTTGCATTGCGGTGGTCTGCTTATTAAGGGGTATTTCTTATAACAACGGTCTATCAGGCACAATATTTTCTAGCGGAAACAAGCTATTAAGGGGTCGAAGGTGCATCTACTGCATTTCAGGCACAACTATTCCGTCGGATCCTGCTTCTTCGGCCTCGTTACTGTGCTTATTTTCGTAAAGTCTATTTTTACCCCTTAATCAGCGAACCGGCACCTTGTTTCTTGTGCCAGATCTTAACACGCAGAATCTTTTATCCCTTAAAACCCAGTCCACGACCTTTCCCAAATGAAAAATCGCGGCTGCGAGGCCGCGATCTTAAAACACGCTACAAGCGCCCTTACACGCTATGCTGTCATGCTATTATGCTGCTGCGTCTGCCTTGGCCTGTCTTGCGTTGACTATCAGGAGCACGACCAGAGCTACCACGAATATTATTGTGCTCAATGCGAAGAGTGATGGTCTGATACCGATCTTGACCTCACTGTAGATCAGCGTACTAATCGTATTGATGCCGGCACCTCTTGTGAAGTATGTGATGATAAAGTCATCAACGGACATCGTGAAGCTGAGCAGGAATCCGGAAGAGATGCCCGGCCAGAGTTCAGGCAGAACGATCTTCCTGAATGCATACTTTTCTGATGCTCCAAGATCCAGCGCCGCCTCGAACAGCCTGTCGGTGTTCTTGTTCAGTCTCGGTCGCACTGAAAGTATTACATAAGGTATGCAGAATGTTGCGTGACTGAACAGGATCGTGCAGTAGCCACGCGGAATATTCAGCATGAGGAAGAAAAGCATCAGCGCGATACCCGTAACGATATCCGCATTCAGCATAGGAATATTGTTGGCAGCAAGGAGCACGTTCTCGGTCCTCGGTTTCATGGCATCCATGCCGAGGACTGCCATCGTTCCCACGATGGTCGCGATCAGCGCAGCCAGGATCGCGATCGAGAACGTGTTAACGATCGCACCCATCATAAGTCTGCTCTGGAACAGCTCTGCGTACCATTTGAAGCTGAATCTTGTAAATACCGCCATCGACTTGGCCTCGTTAAACGAGAGTACCATGAGTGTGAATATCGGCAGGTACAGGAACAGCATGATTATTAAGATGTATATCTTACCAAGTTTCTTCATCAGATAAGTGATTCTCCGCCTGTCTTGTCAAACTTCTGCAGCAACACCATGCTTACAATAATAAATATCATCATTACGAGCGATAGTCCCGATCCCAGATACCAGTTGGAATTTATCGTGAACTCCTGCTCTATTATGTTTCCTATGAGATTGATCTTGCCTCCACCCAGCATGTTGGAAATAACAAATGTAGTGAGTGCAGGAATGAATACCATTGTGATTCCGCTGACGATACCCGGAACGGTGAGCGGAATAATAACCGATGTATACACCTTCCTCTTGCTTGCGCCCAGATCGTATGCCGCCTCGATGAGGTGGTTGTCTATCTTGGATACCGTATTGTAGATAGGCAGTATCATAAACGGCAGGAAGTCGTATACCATGCCAAGTACAATGGCTCCCGGTGTGTTCATCAGTTCCTGTCTTGGCAGTCCCACCGCTGTGATTAAGGTGTTGATAACACCCTGCCTCTCAAGAAGCACCTGCCATGCCATTGTTCTGAGCAGGAAATTCATCCACATCGGAAGTATGAAAACGAAAATCATGAAGCCCTGTTTGCCGTACTTGCTGTCCTTAAGGATCATCGCCATAGGGAATGCGAGGAGCAGACAGATCACCGTGCTGATAAGTGCAAGCAGCAGCGACAGTCCAAGCGCCTGCAGGTGATCGTGCTCAAACATTGCTGCAATATTGGCAAAAGTAAATCCGCCTTCACGGTTCGTAAAGCCATAGTACGCGATAGACAGGAGCGGTATAAGTGTTCCTGCGATTATCCATATTATGAAAGGTGTAGCAAAAGTCTTTTTTCTTATCATTTATATATCCAGTTCGATAGCTGATTCTGCCTCGCTCTTAGGCTTGCGCATTATCTGAATGTTCTCAGGACGTACATACATGCCTATCTTGGCACCTACATCATGCTGATCGTAGTTCTGCAGCAGCCACTCGATCTTTCCATCCTCGCTCTGTACGAGCATCTCATAGTGAACTCCTATGAACAGCTTGGAGATGATCGTTCCGTTGAACAGTCCCTTGCCGTACGGACGGATCTCTATATCTTCAGGCCTTATAACAACATCAACTCTTCTCTTTGGCGGGAATCCCTGTTCGGTTCCGTCAATGCAAGGGAACTTGATGCCGTTGATCTCAACGACCTTCTCGTCGACCATTTTACCCGAAATGATATTGCTGTCTCCGATAAAGTCTGCAACGAACGCATTGATAGGTTCATCATAAATCTCCTCAGGTGTACCCTCCTGCTGGATGTATCCTTCGTTCATTACAACGACCTTGTCGGACATTGTCAGAGCTTCTTCCTGATCGTGCGTTACATAAATAAATGTAATGCCCAGTTCCTTCTTAAGGCGAACCAGTTCGTACTGCATCTCCTGACGAAGCTTGAGGTCAAGTGCGCCAAGAGGCTCATCGAGCAGGAGCACTTTAGGCTCATTAACGATGGCTCTTGCCATTGCGATCCTCTGCTGCTGACCGCCGGAGAGCTGATCTATGTTGCGGTTCTCAAAGCCCTTGAGGTTGACCAGTTTGAGCGCATACTTGATCTTATCCTTAATATACGCATCACTCTTGCCGCTCACACGAAGGCCGAATGCGATATTCTCGCCTACATTCATGTGCGGGAACAGGGCATAGTTCTGAAATACCGTATTGATATTTCTCTGATTGGCCGGCAGTCCGGTGATATCTTTTCCGTCAAAATAAACAACGCCCGAATCAGGCTGCTCGAAGCCGCCGATGATGCGCAATGTCGTTGTCTTGCCGCAGCCCGAAGGTCCGAGCAAGGTAACGAACTCGTTCTCGCCTACAGTAAGTTCGATGCCGTTAAGGACAACATTATCTCCAAAACTCTTGGTTATGTTTTCAAGTCTGATCAATTCATTCATGTTTTTCTTATTTCTTTAATCCGATTTCATCAAGAACATCGAGGACACATTCCATCTCTGCGCCCTTATTGTATTCGATATGTCCCTTGTCAGCAAGTGCTGCAAGTTCAGGGTTGATAGGCAGCTGCTCAAGAAGCTTGATGCCCTGTGCGGCAGCGACCTTATCTGCCTGGCTTGGTCCGAAGACTTCGATCTTCTTTCCGCAGTCAGGGCATGTCAGATATGACATGTTTTCAACCATTCCAAGTACAGGAATGTTCATCAGTTTTGCCATGTTGACAGCCTTGGCAACGATCATTGATACAAGATCCTGAGGTGAGGTTACCACGATTATTCCGTCGATAGGAAGTGACTGGAATACTGTCAGAGGAACGTCTCCTGTTCCAGGTGGCATGTCGATGAAGAGAACATCCAGATCTCCCCAGTTAACGTCTGTCCAGAACTGCTCAACTACGCCGCCGATAACAGGTCCTCTCCATACTACAGGATCTGTCTCGTTCTCTGTCAGCAGATTGATCGACATAAGCTCGATCTCTGTTGCTGTCATTGCAGGTGTGATGCCGAACTCTGTTCCGAATGCCTTATCATGAATTCCGAACATCTTAGGGATCGAAGGGCCCGTGATATCCGCATCCATGATACCTGTCTTATATCCGTTTCTTGTTGCTGCAAGTGCGCAAAGTGATGTTACCATTGATTTTCCAACACCGCCCTTGCCGCTGACAACAGCAATGACTTTCTTTACGCTGCTGTACTGATTGAGCTTCGCCTTCTGGATCCCGGCTGTTCTGCTACCGCAATCTGCGCCGCATGTACTGCAGTCATGTGTGCAGCCTTCTGCTGTTTCGTTGACCTGGTTGTTCATTTCCTGTTCATTCTGTGCCAATTTACTGTCCTCCTATTTAAATGCCGCTGCTACCTTCTCAAGCTCTCCGTCAAGAAGAGTTCTTACGGATATGAGCAGCTGATCTTCACTTATTCTTGCAATGATAGGGATATCATTTTTTCTGAGTTTACGCTCTGTAGCCTGTGCCGATTTTCCGGCCTCCCTGACTGCAACCGCATAACCATCCAGTCTTACCATCGGAGCCGAACCGCCGCCGATCTGATCCTCCACCTCTACTACATTCAGTTCGAGTTCAGGATCGATCTCAAGCATCATTGATGCCAGTTTCTCAGCCTTCTCCTTCATCTCCTCAGCCGAAGCCGATATCATGTTCAGGACCGGAATATCACGAAGCGCGATCTTTCTGTCTTTATATTTCCTGAGCGTTGCCTCAAGAGCCGCGAATGTCATTTTGTCCACTCTCATCGCTCTTGCCAGCGGATGCTTCTTCATTGCCTTGATATATTTTTTCTTTCCGCAGATGATACCAGCCTGCGGACCGCCAAGCAGCTTGTCTCCGCTGAACAGTATAACATCTATTCCTGTCGCAAGCGACATCGGTACATTAGGCTCATCGAGTCCGAATTCGCTCATGTCCAGCATCAGGCCGTTTCCCATGTCGAAAATAACAGGCAGGTCATGCTTCTTACCGAGCTTTACAAGATCTTCAAGCGATGCCTCTTCGGTAAATCCCACAATATCGTAATTGCTCTTGTGTACCTTCATCAGAGCGCCGGTCTCAAAACGCATCATTCCACGTCTGTTCCAGTCAGGATCATAATCCTCCGCCTGCTCACGAGTCATGATGGCATTCTCATAGTCGCTGGCTTTTGTCTTGTTCGAACAACCCACCTCCTGAAGATAGGCTCCGGACTGTTCCATGATATCCGGAATGCGGAAAGCTCCGCCGATCTCAACGAGCTCGCTTCTTGATACGACGATCTCTTTGCCTGCACCGAGTGTTGCCAGAACGATCATTGTTGCCGCAGCATTGTTGTTGACTACCATTGCGTCCTCCGCGCCGGTAAGCTCAGCTATCAGATTGCTGACGATATCGTGTCTCGATCCTCTCTTGCCTGCCGCAACATTATATTCAAGATCGGAATATCCGAGTGCCACAGCCGCAACATTGTCTACAGCATCCTTGCAGAGCGGTGCTCTTCCAAGATTGGTATGCAGGATAGTACCAGTCGCATTTATCACCGGATACAGATTGTTGCACTCGTCCTCCTCGATCTTCCGAAGTGTCTTCTCTGCCAGATCCGACAGATCAAAACGCGCTTTATCAAATCCGGCTGCATCTTCATCCTTAAGCGACAGTATGTCTGAACGCAACGTATCAATAACAGCACGTGCCGCACTTGTTATTGCTACTTGCCCTTTTTCTTCTGCTACAAAAACAAGAGGTTCCTGCTGCAATACATCATCGATCTTAGGAATACCTCTTAATAATTCTTTTTTATTCATGTTACCTCCAATACAACTAAGGTGGCGGGAGTATGTGGGAATCGAACCCACCCAAGAGGCTTCTAACCCCTCACAAACGGTTTTGAAGACCGCGAGGCACACCAGCACCTATCTACCCCCAAGTCGTACCGCTAAAGTCTAACAAAAATCACTTGATAATACAAGGAAAATGCGAGGATAGATATCCTCGCACACATTATTTTATCAAGCGGATAGCACTTCTCAACGTATTTATAGTATTTGTATCCTCTCCGGACTCGTATTCTCCGTCCAGAGTCCAGTGTGTACCGTGATCGATCTCCACCCTGATGTCCTTTGCCGAGAAGAACTCTATCTGTCTGGTGTTAAGTGTTCCATTGAGCATATTGACCACTATGCTGTTCAGCTCGATCGGATCCTTAGGCATTCTGACGAGAAGCACTTCCATGAGTCCGTCATTCATGTCCACATCGAATTTATCCAGACTTAGTATGCCTGCAACAGAAGTGGAGTTGCAGATCGCTCCGAAGATATAATCTCCCTCACAGCTTGTCTCATTCGGCGTACCCTCATCCGCAACAATTTTTGCATGAACAGATTTTATGGTCACTATATCCTTGATACCACCCAACACGTATGCAGTGTGCCCCAGAATATTTTTCAGATTCTGTGGTACGGAATAGCTCGTGCTCGTGAATGCACCGAATGATGCAACATACGAAAAGTATCTTCCGTTAAAGCAACCTATGTCCAGATGCGATGCTTCGCCGTTCACAACTCTGTCTGCCGATGCCAGTATGCCCTTTGGCAGTCCTACGCTCTGGGCAAAATCGTTTGTCGATCCGCTCGGGATATATCCGATAGAAGTATCGTGCCCTCCTGTGATCAGTCCATCCAGCACTTCATTGAATGTGCCGTCTCCACCGGAAGCACAGACCACATCATAGTCAGCGCCGTACTCCATTACCCATACTCTGGCGTCACCGCGCTTTTCCGTCATTAGCACTGTAGTCAGATATCCCGCCCTGCTGAACGTGCTGACGATATCCGACAGATATTTTGCTGCCTGCATCGTTCCGGATTTCGGATTCATGATAAGCAGAATTTTCTTTCTATCCATTTTCTCTATCACCGGCTACCGCCGATTCCTCATTGTTTTTTTCTTCTTTTACGAGTTCGCCTCGGATATTTTCTTCGATATTCTTACGAAGCTCTCTTTCGACCTGATTTCTGATACGCTCCTCCTCATGAAGCTCGCGTATCTCTCTTTCTCTCTTCTCATTATATCCCGGATCCAGTTTTCTTGAGAACTTTACAGAAATGGTATCGAGCGAAGGATCGTACATGTCGTATTCGCCGATTATCAGCCGGTTGTACATTTCTGCACCCTTTTCTCCATACTGGTCATAGATATATGACTTCAGCTTTTCTTCTGTCAGACGCCCCATCCGCATATGGATGTCCCAGGATTTATTGAACATCATTCCTATGCACAGAACCCATGACATGAGATAGAACCACAACATCATCGCAACGATATTACTGAATGCGCCATACAGGATATTGTAGTTGACCGCCCGCGCCGTATAAAGGGAATATATCCATGTAACTATCATTATGCCCAGGGTAGCTACAGTTGCTCCCGGGAGTATCGCTCTGACAGGAACTCTTATTCTCGGCAACAGATAGTAGTTCGTAAGAATTATTATGAAGAAGAGCAGTGCCAGTATCGGAGTTCTGATGTATCCGATAATATCCTCCATTATCGGGCTCTTGAATATCCTGCGGGCTATCATCTCGCCATATACATAAGCCACCATCGAAGCCGCTGCTACGGTCATTGACAGCAGTGCAAGGAAAACAGACTTGGCTCTTTCTGTGAAAAAATTGAATCTGTATTTACCGTTGCTCAGAGTATATGTCGACAGTCTCGACAGTGAAAAAGCAAGCGATGAAGATGCCCACAATGACAGGATTATCATCAGAACATTGGTAACACCCACCGATGATGCCGAGAACAGACCCTGCAGGAATCCGCCCATCTGTGTTGAAAGGTGAGACTCCAGCCAGTCTCTGATAAAGTCAACTGACACATCGAAAATACCGAGCACCTGCGTGAGAAGGATCAGCATCGGAATTGAAGACATTAAAAAGAAATAGGCAATCTGAGCAGCAAACCCGGCATAATACGGGTCGTCAAATTGCCTCCATACATGGAAGCCCATTTTGACAAAACGTGTCCATGTAAATTTTACTTTCTTTTCAGCTTCCTCATTCTGAGCATTACTCATTCAGCAATCTCTCCAGCTCTTCAAGTGCCTTCGCTCTGTGGCTTATGGCGTTCTTTACTTCTTCTCCCAGTTCCGCAAAGGTCTTTTCATAACCTTCCGGGACAAATAACGGATCATAGCCGAATCCCATCGTTCCGCGTTTTTCATTGAGGATATGTCCTCTGCATTCTCCGCGTGCAATGAGTTTTCTTCCATCCGGATACAGTACTGTGATAACGGTCTCAAAATGGGCTGTCCTCTTTTCATAAGGTACACCCTCGAGGGCCTGCAGCATCTTGTTGCAGTTATCGTCATAAGTGCATCCTTCTCCGGCATATCTTGCCGAATATACTCCCGGAGCTCCGTCAAGAGCATCTACCATGAGGCCTGTATCGTCAGCAACGACAGGGCACTCCAGATATTCCGAGAATTCAGCATCTGCAAGGATCATGTTCCTGACAGCTTCCGCCTTTATCATGGAATTCTCCTGCAGTGTCTCGCCTGTTTCCTCTACCTCATCTCCCGGCAGTCCCGCTTGATCACGCGAGATAACAGGCATGTCATATTTTTCAAAAATAGCATTAAGCTCTTTGATTTTGTTTTTGTTCTGTGACGCAAGGATCACCTTGCTTACTGTACTGGGTCCCTGCTCTAAGATAGGGTCTTCAAGAAGATCTGCGCGCCTTCCTTCCAGCGGTGTGATGCGATAGCTGAATACAGCCTCATCTTTTATGCCGCGGTTGACGATCCTGATCCTGTCGGCTTTGCCTTCGTTGCTTCCGGCATTTACCCTGATATCCACCGACTCACCTGCTGCGACGTCAACACTTGCGACCTGTCCTTCTGCCGGCGGGAGATCCCAGTTGCAGGTTTCGGAATTGTAGCTGGTATGGAAGAACCTTACCTTGCCCACAGTTACCTCAATATGATAATTGCAATCCACTTCAACACTCGGAAGCAGACATTCGCTCTGCTTGTTGCCGATCTGGCCTCTCAGGTTGACGATACTCTGAGCCTTGGTATAAACAAGCCCCTTGTACGCACCGGTGTCTTTGATCTCATTAACGATCACTACATTGCAAGGTGCATTGAGGATAACGTGCTCTGCAGTCCTGCCAAGCTGATTGAGCATGTCAGGCCTGGATGACTTTGTCATAGCGATCACGCTCGCACCATATTCGCGTGCTATCTTGACGATGCGTGAGCCCGCTTTGCCTACAGCTGCCTTGGTGACCACGTCGTAGCCGTCAAGAAAGCTTTTGATGACTTCGATTTTCTCCTCGATTCGTCTGATCGCTTCGTCCTCTTCTTCCTTCTTTGCAGAATAAGGAACGCTCTCGTCGACCATGACAATGATCGCACCTGCATCTGAAGGTCCGTAATGTTTCTTAAAATACTGCAAAGCCTTGAGGCTTCGCTCTGTCTGTTCCAAAGGCAAAAGAATCTTTCTCATTCCATACCCCCTTTTTCTGTTATCTCAACTTGTAGACCTTGTTAAGCGTCATAACGAAGATCCAGAATGCCGCATATAGTGTCAGATAGTCATCGTCAGCGCACAGAATAAGATCGTGCTCGCAGCTGCCGAGTCCATCGAAAACGAGTCTCGGATTACCTCCGACGATCGCAACATCTTTTCCATCAAGTGATATCTTATAGTTATAGCAAATATTAGCTCTGTCAACACCTGCGAAATTGCTTGCAACAAATTCCTTGTCATCTGTTCTGATGACGAATGTATCATGCTTCAGTCTTACTTCTCTGGAAATGTCTGCGTATGGTTCCCCCTCTGCAAACATGTCGTACCCGGCCTTATCTATTACTCTGCCCTTCTTGTCATATGCACGAGGTACTATCGAAGCCAGTTCATTGCCATCCATGTCGAACACCTTGGCAGTGAACGGATTATATTCCTGATCTGCAGTCATGTACTTCGCACCGTCCATGTCGCGAAGTTCACCCTGACCACTGTTGTAATAGTATATGTCGAACTTGTCGATCTCAGCAGGTGCAACGCCCGCTTCACCGGCAACAATGCGCTCTACCATTTCAGTCAGCTGCATCAGCATTACCGCACACAACTCCTTGGCTGCTGCGAACTCAGAATAGTTCTGCGGTGTTACATCTATGTCCGCCGCATTGATAAGATTTTCAAATCTCCACTCCTCATCTGCAGTGCGGTTGATATTCATTACCTTATTCATGTGTTTGAGATTGATCTCCCTGCGCTTTGCGTCATAGGAGATCACGACCATGTCCTTGTAAATATTAGGACCGAAAACAATGGAATCTCCCTCATAACCATGATGTCCTGCAAGCCACGGCTTGCCAAGAGGCGTATCCATATCCTTGAGCTCTTCATATATCTGCAGGATAGTTGTTCCGTTTGCCTTTACGATCTTCTCATACAGACTGCGCTCGTTAAATTTTCCGGATCCTCTTACCCAGAATATTACAATACCGAGCACCATGAAAAAGCCGCCGATAATAAACTTTGCAGAAACGATCGAAAATGCTCCGAATATTCCGCAAAAGAACGCGAATATGGTCATCAGTTTGTCACGATTCATTGATCCACCTCCGGTCGATAATATTGAGACTAGTTTAACACAATATGCCGATGAATAAAAGAAAAAAGGTAGTTAAGAAAATCCCGGGAACATCCCGGGATCCTGCTATTTATTTCCTAATTCGCTGACCGCTGTAGCTCCGAGTATCAGGACAGCTCCGATAACAGTGTATATCGTCATCGACTCCTTCAGGAGGAAGGCCGACAGAAGTACCGCTTCTACCGGATCTATGTAGCTCAGAATTCCGACCGTCTGCGCCGACAGCTTGTTGACGGAATCAAAGTATAAGATGTATGCGAACCCGGTGTGAATAAATCCGAGCACAAGAAGGCAGATGATGCCGACAGTGCTTACTTGAGCTGCACCAAATGCGCCTGTCATCGCAGAGTAAGGCAGCATTATTATCGTTACCATGGCGAGCTGCATTATGGATGTGTCCACGGTAGAGATATCCTTCATGTACTTGTTGATCAGTACTACTACCGCGTAGAAGAATCCGCCGGATATTGCGAAGATAACGCCTTTAAGTTCGGATATGTGAAGGCCTACCTGCAGCACACCCGACACCATGAACATTCCGAAGAAAGCGACCAGAATGCACGCGAACTTTTTCCCCGTGATTTTTTCCTTAAGAATTATTGCAGCAAGGATGATGTAAAATATCGGCTGCATGTAATAGCACAGCGTGGATGTCGCGATAGTTGTATATTTGAATGCCTCGAACTGGCATATCCAGTTAATGCACATGCAGCATGATGACAAAGCGAGCCATCCGATGTTGCGTCTGATCGCGGCTTTGTCCAGAGACTGCTTTCGTACAGCGAGTATAAGCAGGATCATCACTACTCCGGCCGCTGCACGTCCCATGCAGATAATGCTCGACGGCATGTTAATATAGCGCGACAGTGTTCCTATCGTGCCGAAGAGCAGCATTGTAATTAAAAGTTGTAATCTTGCATCTTTCATGATCTTGATATTACGCAGATATGTTCTGCTTTCAAAGAAAAAAGGAGCAGTGATCTCTCACCGCTCCTTCAGCTGATCCACTAGACTAGTTAGTGTAGTTGTCAAAGTAACCCTGAATGAGTACTACAGGTGTTCCCTTGTCTCCGGAGCCGGATGTCAGATCGCAGAGTGATCCGATCAGGTCTGTCAGACGACGAGGTGTAGTTCCTTCAGAAGCCATGTTGCCTACAAGGTCACCGTCCTTAGCCTTGATGGCTTCGGAAATGGCTGCCTTGAGCTCTTCTCCGTTCAGGTCTGCATAGTCATTATCTGCCAGATATTTAAGTTTGAGCTCGTTAGGTGTTCCCTCAAGTCCGCTTGTATATGCCGGTGATACAACAGGGTCTGCAAGCTCCCAGATCTTTCCTACAGGATCCTTGAAAGCGCCGTCTCCGTAGATCATTACTTCAACGTTCTTTCCGGTAGCCTTGAGAATGTTAGCCTGGATCTCCTCAACAAGTCCCTGACAATCACGTGGGAAGAGCTTGATGGTATCCTCAGTTGCCTTGTTGGAACCGAGCAGACCATACTTCTCATTATAGCCGTTGCCATCGATGGATGAAGTCAGAATCTCATCCATTCCGTATACGTTAGCACCTGCAGCCTTGAGGATTCTCTTGGTTCTTGCACGAGTGTGAATGTCACATGTAATAACGTTATTTGTATACTTGAGGATCTCATCCGCATGGTTTGCAAAGATGATCTCTACCTCTGCGCCCATTTCCTTAATGAGATCGCCGTAATATGCTACATAGTCAACACCTGTGAACTGGTGCTTGTTCTCGCCGAACAGTTCTCTGTATTTCTCAAGTGTAAGTACATCGCTGTAAGGATTGATGCCTGCCTCGTCGATCTGATCGAATGTCAGAAGTGCATTTCCGACCTCATCTGATGGATAGCTCAACATCAGCACGACCTTCTTGGCGCCCTTAGCCATTCCGCGGAGGCAGATGGCAAATCTGTTTCTTGACAGAATAGGCCATACGATTCCGATAGTCTCTCCGCCGAGTTTTGCCTTAACGTCTGCTGCGATAGCATCAATGCTTGCATAATTGCCCTGACATCTTGCAACTACAGACTCTGTAACACAGATAACATCTCTGTCACGCAGGCAGAAGCCTTCACTGTCAGCAGCTGCCAAAACGCTGTCTGTTACCATCTGTGCCAGGTTATCTCCCTCACGGAAAATCGGACATCTGATTCCTCTTGAAACTGTACCAACTCTTCTTTCTGTATCACCCATTTTAGTGACTCCTCTCATATGACATAAGATAAACAACTTTATTGTTATTGATCCATGTTTACATTTAAAAACTGACTTTGATCGCAGTTTTTGACGGTTAATTTTACCGCTATAACACAATATCTGCAAGACATATCTAACAGTAATTTTGTGTTTTGGGAAGGACAATCCGACAAGCTCAAAACAACGCGAATCGTTCGCGCTCGGCAAGAGCATTTCGCCCCAGGCAAGAGCATTTCGCTGCAGGCAAGAGCATTTCTGCGCAGACAAGAGCATTTCGCCCCAGGCAAGAGCATTCGCAGAAATTAGGCGCTTGCTCTTGCTCGCTGTTTTTCGGTCGGCAAGAGCATTATCGAAAAACACCGTGTTTGCTCTTGCCTCAGTTCGCTTCGCCCGGAATGAGCCAGTTTTATGTCAGCAAGAGCATTATCAAATTTTCGGCGGCTGCTCTTGCTCGCTGTTTTTTCGGTCGACAAGAGCATTATCGAAAAACACTGTGTTTGCTCTTGCCTCAGTTCGCTTCAGCCGGAATGAGCCAATTTTATGTCAGCAAAAGCATTATCAAATTTCAGAC
>JAKSSO010000027.1 GCA_024403055.1 Mogibacterium sp.
GTTCGTGCAGTTCACGCAGAAGCAGATCATGGAGCTCATCCGAGACTACGGCCGCATCGACATCCTGTGGCTGGACGGCGGCCAGGTGAACCCCGCCAACGGCCAGGATATCCGTTTGAGCGAGGTGCTGGCCGAGGCCAGGAAACTCCAGCCCTGGCTGCTCTCCGCCGCCCGCACCGTGGGCGGCGAGCGTGAGCACTACATCACCCCGGAGCAGAGCCTGCCCGCCCCCGTGATCCGCAAGGTAGCCGATGCCTTCAGCATCGCCAGCGCGATCGCCGGGACAATATCCGGACAGTCACTTACATCCACAGTCAGATCGCGATCGCTTCCATCCGGATCCACCAGTTCCATGATCCTCACATCGCCCTGAATAGTATCTTTACTGAGACCTTCTATATCCAGCCTGCCGCCAAGAAGAACATCAGCCGCATGCCACATTGCACCGGCAGACCAGTCTCCCTCCAGCAGTTTTCTTTCCAATAAATCCGCATCGTCCGCATCTGCGAACTCCCGGATAACATATTCAGTCATTTTCACATACGGTGCAGACTCAAGCTCCGAGCTGAGTTTCAGAGAACATTCTCCTTCCATTGCAGAGAATGCCAGCAGGAGACCCGAGACATACTGCGAGCTGATATTGCCCGGCAACACATACTCACCTGCTGACAGACAGCCTCTTACTGACAAGTCAGGTCCGTCAGTCTCGATGCACGCACCGTGTCTGTTAAGTTCATCGACCAGCTCAGCGATCGGACGGCTCACAAGTGAGCCCCGCCTTCTGAAAGTAACAGCCTTACCCATGGCAGCTGTAACAGGTAGCAGCAGCCTTAGAGTCGTGCCGCTCTCTCCGCAATCAAGCACCTCTCCTCCATCGGAGAGAACGCTCAGACATCTGTGAGTAGCCTTCAGATCATCGCAGAGCGGTCCGTATTTTTCATTGATATCAAAACTTCTTTCTGCAAGAAAAGAGCATATCATCCAGCGATGTGCCAGAGATTTACTCAGCGGGACCCTTACCCTTCCTTCTAAATTCCTGCAGTCAACAGTGATCATTTATCACTCCTCTATATCCATCTTAAGCCTTCTGAGCCTTGACATCAGCTTTGCAAATTCTGCAGGAGTAACAGACTGTCTTCCGTCAGACAGTGCCTCCTCAGGCTTGTTATGCACCTCTATCATAAGGCCATCTGCACCCGCAGCTGCCGCTGCGAGAGCCAGCGAGCTCACGAGCTCGCGCCGGCCGCCGGCATGACTCGGATCCGCCAGCACCGGCAGATGGCCGATCCCCTTCAGCACAGGAATGGCACTGATATCCAGTGTATTTCTTGTATATGTTTCAAATGTTCTTATTCCGCGCTCACAAAGCATGACGTTAGGATTTCCCTCGGACAGAACGTACTCTGCAGCCGTCAGGAATTCCTGATAAGTCGCTGCGTTTCCGCGCTTGATGAGTACAGGCTTGTCAGTCCTGCCAAGTGCCTTGAGCAGCGCATAATTCTGCATGTTCCTTGCTCCTACCTGCAGCACATCAACATCCGCAAACAGGTCAAGATTTCCTGCATCCACGATCTCCGAAACAACAGGCAGTCCTGTTTCGGCCTTTGCCTTGAGCAGCATCCTCAGACCCTCTGCCTCGAGTCCCTGGAAGTCGTAAGGTGATGTGCGCGGCTTGTATGCTCCGCCTCTCAGCATTGCGGCACCTGCAGCCTTGACCGCTTCTGCGATCTCAATTATCTGCGATTCCGATTCAACCGAACAAGGCCCTGCGATCACCGCCGGCACTCCGGCAGTATATCTGCCGCCTATTCTTACGCATCCGATCCCTTCACCGACCTCAATAATGCTGTCTTCCGGGTGAAGTTCCCTGCTGCAAAGCAGTTTTTCTCTGTATCTTAAATCTTCCATTATCTATGCAACGACCTCAGTTCATCGACAAAATAAGGACAGGTCCAGCCTGTCCCGTTTTGCTTTTATTATTCCGACTCTCTGTATGTGACCAGATCCTGAAAGATCTCTTTAGCCGCCTGGCTTACAGGTCTCTCACTCTGCTCTTCTGTCAGAACAGGCTTTCCCTCAACGATGTCCCTTGCTCTCTTGGCAGTAAGGACGACCAGTGAGTATTTGCTGTTTGTTTTCTCCTGGAGTTTGTTGATCGATGGATAACGTAACATGTTATTCCTCCTCATACTTACTTATTATTGACTTGATCTTATCAGGGACCTTGCGTCCCTCCGCTGTCACGATGCTCTTTACCTCGGCGATCGCCGTCTCAAGATCATCATTGACAATGTAGTATTCATACTCAGCAAGTAGCTTCATTTCATTGATAGCCTGACTGAGTCTTTTCTCAATTATTTCCTGCGTCTCAGTTCCGCGTCCCTCAAGGCGTTCTCTGAGCACAGCCATGCTAGGCGGCAGAATGAAAATCATTACTGCCTCAGGCATTGCCGCCTTGACCTGCAGTCCTCCCTGAACATCTATGTCCAGCAGGACGTTACGTCCGCGCTCAAGCCTCCTTTCAACAGCATCCTTAGGTGTGCCGTACATGTTGTCGAACACCTCTGCATGCTCCAGAAAATTACCTCTCTCAACATTGGCAAGGAATTCCTCTCTGGTAACGAAATAATAATCCTTTCCGTCTACCTCTCCCTCTCTAGGTGCCCTTGTTGTCATGGAAACCGAAAAATCCGTGTTCTTTTCCTTAAGCAGCTCATGATATATCGTTCCCTTGCCTGTACCGGAAGGTCCGGAGATAACAAAGAGCTTGCCCTTAGCATGTGAATTGCCCAACTGCTGCGTCCTCCTGTTGATTGCTCGTATGTATACATAATGATTATATAGCAGGATCGACACAATGGGCAACACAAAAACAGCCTGTTAATGGCTGTTTTTTGTTTATTTTTCAATATTTTCGCCATTTCCGCCGGGAGCTATCCGTTTAAAGCTTCCAGCTCCTCCTCAGTCAGCCTTCTGTACTCTCCGGGCTCCAGTCCTTCGTCCAGTGAAAGTGTTCCCATCGCCACGCGCTTCAGATAAACGACCCTGCTCCCCAGAGCCTCGAACATCCTCTTGATCTGGTGATAACGCCCTTCGCGGATGATAACCTCATATACCGCTTCATATCCTTCAGCCCCTCCAGCATCGCCGGCGCCAAAACGATCCGGGATCATGCCCTCATTCTCCGTCACTTCTCTGATCTGCGCAGGAAGAGTCGGCTTGTCATCTCCTATGTCGAGTCCTTTCGCAAAGCGCTCGAGTTCTTCCCCGCCGAGTGCCGCGCTTACAGCCGCAATATACGTCTTGTCGACATGCATTCTTGGCGACAGCAGCCTGTGTGCCAGCTGCCCGTCATTGGTTATCAGAAGGAGTCCTTCTGTGTCCTTGTCAAGACGCCCTACCGGGAACAGATCTCTTGTGTTCTCATCTGCAAGTATGTCCAGGACCGTGCTGCTGAGTCCGTCATTTGTCGCGCTTATGCATCCTGCCGGCTTGTTCAGCATGTAGTATCTGAATTGCTCATAGCCGACTGACATGCCGTCAAAGCTCACAGCGTCAGTCTCAGTCTCGACCTTGGCCGAGCTGTCCGTTACGACTGCTCCGTTAACAGAAACTCTGCCCTTCTTTATTAAATTCTTCACCTCGCTTCTTGTGCCGCAGCCGCATTCAGCGAGATATCGGTCCAGTCTCATTTTCATCTGCCTTCTCCGGATCTACCGATCCCCCTCCAGCTCGTACATCAGTATGGACATGGTCGCAAGTCCCGCTGTCTCCGTACGCAGTATCCTCTTGCCGAGTGTTATGATCTCAGCTCCGGCCGCATTCGCCTTGCTGATCTCTTCATCCGCAAAGCCGCCTTCCGGCCCTATGAATACTCCGATGCTCAGCTCTCCTGCCACATCTTTCGCGCCTTCTTTATCTGCAGCCTTCTCTGCCGCTTTCTCTGCGGCCTTTGCCTTGAGCTCCGAAATTATCCTTTTCGTCTCCTGCATGCCTTCTGCATTCTCGTACGGCAGCAGGATAGCATCCATTTCGCCCGCATACTTAAGTGCTTCACCGTAAGTCATCGGTTCTCTCACTGCAGGTATGATACCTCTGCCCGCCTGTTTGGCGGCACTTTCGGATATGCTCTGCCAGCGAGCTGTCTTTTTGACCGACTTCTTGTCATCAAGTTTGACAACACAGCGGTTCATGGCCACCGGGACGATCTCGCTTACACCGAGTTCCACAGTCTTCTGTATGATCAGTTCCATCTTGTCTGCTTTGGGCAGGCCCTGGAAAAGCGTGATCCTGACCGGCAGTTCGGTATACGAAGGCCAGCTGTTCTGAATATCAAGTATGACTGCATCAGGCTCGATGCTGCTGATAAGACAGCTGTGATCCGTGCCCATTCCGTCACTGACAAGCACTTCCTCACCCGGATGCATGCGAAGAACGCGGCTGATATGGTTCACATCATCGCCCTCGATTATTATTCTCTTCTCGGATATCCTGGATGGATCCGCAAAAAATCTCGGCATAAATTGCTCCCTACTCCATGTTGCGTTTGTTCCTGCTGATCTTCTTATCTTACTCTATGTTCTGCACCTGTTCTCTGATCTTCTCGATCTCAGCCTTGAGCTGCAGCATCATCGATGTGATCTCCTTGTCATTTGACTTGGAGCCGATGGTGTTGGCTTCTCTGTTCATCTCCTGGATCAGGAAGTCGATCTTCTTGCCTATCGAGCCCTCTTTGCCTGTGAGGAATTCTCTCAGCTGTGAAACATGACTCTCCAAACGAACCAGTTCCTCGGTGATGTTGGCCTTGTCGGCAAAGATAGCAGCCTCAAGCGCGATTCTCTCTTCCGGTACTTCTGCAACTCCATCGAGAAGATCTGTGATGCGTGTCCTGAACTTGGCAGCATACTCCTTCTCAAGCTCAGGTGCCCTTTCTTCTATTCTGCTGCGTATATCTGAGATGATGTCAGCGCGCATTGCAATGTCTGCTACCAGCTTTGCGCCTTCTGTCTCACGCATCTTACTGATATTTTCGACAGCCTTATTTGTTGCCTCGAGGAAGCAGGCAAGCAGAGCCTCTTCATCATCTTCTGCGGCTACGCCCTTGATAACATCAGGCATGCGAGCCAGCAGTCCGAGCGAGATCTCCGATTGCTCTCCTCCGAGATCAAAGCTCTCCTTGAGTTCCTTTAATGCATTGTAATACTTTGATGCGAGGTCTCTGTCGAGACGGATGTCTGAATCACTCTGTCCGAAGTTGTCAACACTGACACTTACCTCTATCTTTCCTCTTGATAAACCTGCCTTCACTGCAGCCTTGATACTCTCCTCAGCAAAAGAATATCTGCGCGGCATCTTAACGAAGATGTCGCAATAGCGGTGATTTACAGCCTTGATCTCAACTGTGATAGTCTTGCTGTCGTCTCTGTACTCACCCTTACCGTAACCGGTCATGCTTCTTATCATTTTCCGAAAGCCTCCTATTTTCTGTTTACACTGATCTTTCGTGCACTCCAAGTATAGCACATGCGCCAGTCAATAAAAACAAGACTCAAAAATCTATTAATTTGGTGCCTGTATCAGCATTTTATTCTTTGTCACGGTGCCTGGTGAGGCGACCTTTTTTATCCTTCGTCACGGCACCTGTATCAGCCCGTCTCCCAAAAGCCTTGATTCGTCGTTCGGCACTGATACACTTAGCTCCTTTTTTAGTCCAAAGCTGTCATTTTCAATGCATCCTGTTCGGAGGTGTGTATCAGTGCAAGGGTATTTACCCTTGAAAACGCGTCATTGACTGATACACACTGTCCCGCACAGCACGTCTTCACCGTCCGCTTTGTCCAAAAGTGTATCAGCGTCCAATGAAAAACCAACGATAATCTGAGTCTCACTGATACACCAGCGTTGACAGTTACACCTTCGGCATATCAAAATAGGTCATTTTTACAGAAAGTGTATCAGTGCTCAACGTATTTTCAACGTTAATTACGGCCGCACTGATACACCAGCGCTGACGGACATCTATTAGCAATGCACCAGCGCTGACGGACGTCTCTTTCCGATGTATCAGCACCGGCGTACGCTGCCGAAAGGCATAAAAAAGAAGGAGATCTTGCCTCAGTCCGGCTCGATCCCCTCTTTTCATTCAATATAATGCGATCGTTTTCGGTCAGTCAACCATTTCGGTCAAACAACCATTTCGGTCAGCCAACCATTTCGATCAATCAACCATTTCGTCACGCTGATCATCATCATTCAGTGTAGACTCTCTCTACATATCTTGATGTAAATGCTCTCATAACGGCGAAGTATCCCAGTTCGAATTTTACTACATCGCCCACCTTGTATTCGTGATCAGAATCCGTGATATCCAGCATCAGGTGATCAGAGCTGGCTCCCAGGATCAGAATACCCGGGTCGAGTGGTGTGCATATCTCAGGATCGAAATCCTGCTTGCCAAGGGCACAGATAGCCTTCATTCTGTGTTCACCTCTGTCTGTGAAAACAGGCTTGTTACCGTATGAATCTGCGCCGAGAGTGCCCCATGGGAGAGATGGTTTTTCTTTCAGTTCAACTATCTCGCACTCCATGGTGAATGTATCACGGAATGTTCCCGGCAGATATGAATATTTAGCACGTTCCTTACCGAACAGCAGCGATTCACCAAGTCTGAGACTGTCAACGCCTTCAGGAATACCGTTATTCATCATGAGATCGATCGTTCCGGAATTGCCTCCACTGACAATATCCAACGTTCTGCCTACAGCATCGCTGACTCTCTTTCTGAGATCCGCAAGCTGCTGCATCTTTTCTGTATCCGGTGTAATAAATGAGAAGCATGTCAGGTTGACTCCTATTCCGTAAAGATATACGCCTTCCATTTTCTCTACTTCAACAGCGACTTCGACCATTTCGTCATAATCAACATATCCCTCACGGATATCTCCGAGATCGACCATAAGTACGACCTTGTGAGGTTCTGAACCGGTCTTCAGTACCTCTTCATTAATGGCACGAATGACCTCGATCTCGGAATTGAGCGAAGCATCTCCGTATTTTACCAGGTCAGCTACCTCACTCAGCATAGGAGGTCTTATCAGCCATCTTTCAGCAGTAAGTCCTGCCTCTGCCTGGAGCTTGAGGTTGGCAACTCTGGAATCTCCGGTCATCGTAAGTCCGCCGTCGATATAGCACTGTGCGATCTTAGGATCTCCGCTGAAGACTTTGGTGACTCCGACAATGCGTATTCCATGCTCTTCACACAGTGCCTTAACGACCCTGACATTATTTCTGATGTGTTCAAGATCAACTATTACTCTTGGATACATGTTAAACCTCCGATCCGGGACGGATCCTCATTATCGGATCCGGTCTCTAAACACAAAGACGGGTCATGATGACCCGTCTTCATTATACATCATTATATAACTTGCAGACAGATATTACTTCCAGTAATCAAGCTGTGAATCATCCATTCCGATATCTGCAGCCTTGAATACAGGGTTCTTACCCTCAGCCTTCTGAGCCTTGTAATCTGCAAGTGCCTTGTAAGCAACGCCACCGAGCTTAACGCAAGCAGGGAGGTTAACGAGGCACATGAGAGCCATCAGAATGTCTGCGATATCCCATGCAGCTGCCATTGAGAGGCCAGCGCCCAGGAAGATAACCAGTGCAGCACAGATTCTGAAGATGGTCATGAACTTCTTGCTTGGCATCTTCTTGTTGTTGATGAATGCGAGGCAGTTATCAACATAGAAGAAGTTTCCGATAAGAGTTGTGAATGCGAACAGTGACAGAGCTACTGCTACGAAAATGTTTCCGCCGTTTGCTCCAAGAACAGTTCCTGTTGCAGCCTGTACCATAGGTGCTCCTGCGAGGTCCTCAGTTGGAGTGATTCCGCAGCACATGCACATGAATGCTGTTGCTGTGCAGAGGATAATTGTATCCAGGAATACGGAGAACATCTGAACGAGACCCTGCTTAACCGGGTGAGATACGGATGCTGCTGCTGCTGCGTTAGGAGCAGAACCAACACCTGCCTCGTTGGAGAACAGACCTCTCTTGATACCATACATCATGCAGGAACCAGCGATTCCGCCTGCAGCTGCGTGGAAGTCAAATGCGTTTCTGAAGATCTCAGCGAACATTGAAGGGATCAGCTTGCCGTGAGCAATGATAACAACCAGTGCAACAAGGATGTACAGAACGCCCATGATAGGAACGAGTACTCCCGCTACGTCAGCGATTCTTCTGCCGCCGCCGAAGATGCAGTATCCAACAACCAGAGCAAGTACACCACCGATGATCCAGCAAGTAACGCCTTCCTTATAGAAGCCGAATGCTGCGAATGAAGACTGCAGGTTGTAAGAAGCGAGCATGTTGAATCCGCCTGCATAAGTGAGGATCAGGAAGATCGCAAATATAATTGCAAGAGTTCTGCTGCCGAGTGCGTCCTCGATGTAGTAAGCAGGTCCACCGTATGAACCACCTTCAGGATTCTTCTTCTTGTAGATCTGAGCAAGAGTTGACTCAACAAATGCAGAAGCCATTCCTACGAATGCGATGACCCACATCCAGAATACTGAACCGAATCCGCCGATGCAGATAGCTGTTGCTACGCCGACGATGTTTCCAGTTCCTACTCTGGAAGCAGTTGATACCATCAGAGCCTTGAATGAGGAAATAGCGCCCTCTTCGTCCGGTTTTTCCTTAAGTACTCTGATCGACTCGCCGATCATTGTGAAGTTTACAGCCTTAGTCTTGAATGTGAACCAAAGGCCTGCAACTGCGAGTACAATTACGAGGATAGGATAGTACATAATGCCATCCAGATTATCCAAAAAAGCCATCATAGTTTTATCCACCTTTCTTTTAAAAAAACATTATTTGTTTGTCAATTTGTAAAAAAAAATAACAAAAACAATTATTATGGGGGAATTGTACCAAAATAGGATAGAGATGTCCATACTTTTTGCACATTTTGTATAATTGTATACAATATTATTCTGAATAAAAATTGCCTCTGCAAGTCCATCCGGTTATGCCGGGTCTTCTGCAGAGGCATTCTCTTCTATTTTATTTCATTCTATTTCTTAGATGTAAGTGTACCCATCAGACTGCGTCCGAGCTGAGCTCCGATATTTCCGCCGATCGTGCGTCCCTTCTTGCCGAGGATCGCTTCTCCGACCGCCTTTCCTACCTCACGTCCGATAGATCCGCCGGTAGTTCTTGCTACTCTGCGCATCTCAGTCGTTCCGAGCACTGCTTCTGCCTTCTCGCCTACTGCAGAAGTCACATCTCTGACTGTACCGATAACAGTCCCGCCTAACGGGTCTGCCACTACGTCTCCCGCTGCTTCCTGTGCTGTATGAGGTGCAGGCTCTACAGAAGACTCGATCTCGATAGTCGGTATCATTCCTCCGGCCGTAGATACAGGAGCTGCATTATTTGATATTTTGCCTGTGATCCTCTCATAAGCCGAGATATTGTCGACCATCTCTCCGTACTTCGCATTGAATGGTGAAGCCTCTATGAGCTGTCTGCGCTCTTCTTCCGTCAGCGCGCCCATTCTGCTCTCAGGTGGAAGGATGTATGCGTGTTCAGCAACTGTTGGTGCACCCTTCTCGTCAAGAACGGAAACGACCGCTTCGCCTGTTCCCAGGTTCTGTATCAGTTCATCGGTCTTGAATTCCGGGTTCTCACGGAACGCGTCGCCGGCTGCCTTGAGCACCTTCTGCTCTGCCGGTGTATAAGCATGCAGAGCATGTTCGATCTTGTTGCCGAGCTGGGACATTACCGCATTAGGAATGTCTCCCGGACTCTGTGTTACGAAGAAGATCGAAACGCCCTTGGAACGTATCAGTTTAACGACCTGCTCGATCTTGTCGAGGAGGCTCCTGCTGGCATTCTTGAATAGCAGATGTGCCTCGTCAAAGAAGAACACGATCTTAGGCTTTTCAGGGTCACCGACTTCAGGAAGCAGCTCAAAGAGCTCTGACAGCAGATACAGCATGAATGCCGAATACAGTCTCGGCTGGCTGATCAGCGTCTCTGCATCAAGAATGTTTATGATGCCTCTTCCGTCACCTGCCATCATGAAGAAATCCCTGATGTCGATCGCAGGTTCGCCGAAGAATTTGTCTGCTCCCTCGGATTCAAGCGCAACGATCGATCTGATCATTGTCGAAACAGACTGCTGCGCGATGTTGCCGTAGTCCGCTTTGAAATCATCCGAATGATCTGCAGCATACTGCAGCATCGCCTTCAGGTCCTTGGTGTCTATCAGCAGCAGTCCAAGATCATCTGCGATCTTGTAGATGACCTGCATCAGCTCAGTCTGAGTGTCATTAAGGTCGAGCACCTGAGCCATGAGCTGTGGTCCCATCTCGCTGACAGTAGTTCTGAGCGGAATTCCGTTTTCGCCATAGATATCGAAAATCGAAACAGGATAGCCTTCATATTTGAATGCATCCCTGATGTCAAAGCGGTCTATCCTCTTCTGCATTCCCTCGCTGTCCGCACCGGGCATTGCAACGCCGGCCATGTCGCCTTTTACGTCAGACATGAACACAGGAACGCCAAGCTGTGAGAATGACTCCGCCAGCACCTTGAGTGTGACTGACTTCCCCGTGCCTGTTGCGCCGCAGATGAACCCATGCTTGTTGGCCATGTCAGGACGCATTATTATCCTGTCGCCCAGCTGCTCGTCATTACCCTTTCTGGCAAAGAAAATCATGTTGTTATCGATCATATCATGTTCAGGTACAGGACCTGTCCTCCTCTCTTATGCCGGCTGCGGCATGTTCTTGTATTTGTCTCTGTTGAATATGCTTCTGACTCTTGCTGTAAGAACGCTTACTATTATCGCGCCCGCACTGAATTTGACACCCGCAGAAACGAGCGGATATTTATTCCAGAACAGCGGTGCTACCGCATCTGCTCCGGCAAGGAGAAGTGCAACGACCGCAAGTATTATCAGATTATTCTTAGTGAGTATCTGTCTCAGCGGGATCTCAGGGAAGAGAATCTTCGCTGTTACTGCAAGGAGCCCCACCAGAACGCCCCATCCTGCAACAGTGGCCAGGATCATGCCTCCGACAGGTGTTGCAAACAGGAACTTCCAGAAAACAGACAACAGCGTCATTATCGCCGTTCCCGCTGCCCACAGCGGCACTATCAGTATTATTCGTACTGACTTCGGCATGGTAAGAACTGCCTGCTTGAATTTTGCGATCAATCCGATCTTGCCGCTCTTCTGCTCGGTAGCGTCATCATCATCGTCATCGACAGTCGCGTTTCCATAATCTCCAATATCCATGACGATCGGCGGCTGATTGTAATTGTCGCCCATCTGATCAGCGGTGATCTCTGAAGCTCCGGAGAAAGCCATGCTTGCCAGCAGTGACAGCATGAGCACACCGACAGCTACTCCCTTTTTCGTATGCTTTTTCAGAAAGCCGGCTGTCTTCTCTGCGCTTTTTCTGCGATACTCCACCATGTTTTCAAGGCTCTCACGAACCTCATCTTCAAATATTTCTTTTTTCATGTTTTTCCTCTGTGAAGCGGACCTATACTTCCGCTACAAACTCGATCTCGCACAGGAAATCCTTAGGATTCTGCTTAACTGCAACGCATGATCTTGCAGGCTTGCCGGTGAAGTACTTTGCATATACTTCGTTGAATGCTGCAAAGTCAGCCATGTCTTTAAGGAAGCATGTCGTCTTGATGACCTTGGTCAGGTCGCTACCTGCTGCTTCAAGGATAGCCTGGCAGTTCTTGCATGCCTGTTCTGTAGCAGCGGTGATCTCTGTGATCAATTCGCCTGTTACAGGATCGATAGGACCCTGTCCGCTTGCGAAAAGAAATCCGCCTGCAACTTTAGCCTGTGAATATGGTCCGATAGCTCCCGGCGCCTTATCTGTACTGATAGTTTTCATGATTATTCCTCCTTTTCTTAACAGCAGCTCGCTGTCGAAAAACATTTAACTAGTGCTTGCCTAATAATTTACCTTTTACATTTTCGAGTATCACGCATCCGAAATCTCTTGAATCAACGGATTCCGGACGGTTATCTCCGAGTACGAACAGCTCACCTTCTCCTACGGTCAGAAGATATAACACCCTCTCGTTTTCCGGCTCTGTAGGCTGTGTGGCATAAGGTTCATCCACGATCTTGCCGTTAACGGAAACTTTGCCGTCTTTCAGTTCAATGGTGTCACCGGCAACGCCTATTACTCTCTTGACATAATTACTGCCGGACGGCATCTTGATGGCCACGATGTCTCCGTACTGATATGAATTCTCAAGCCTGTTGTATATTACAGGCTGGTTGTTCTTAAGTGTCGGATACATTGACACGCCGTCTACCTTGGCAACTCCGACTACAAACGATACCACCAGAAGAAATACTGCGATTCCAGCAACAAACTCAATGGCAAAATGAAGCCATCCGTACTTCTTCTTGTCGTATTTACTGTATTTTCTTTTCTTGCTCATTTCTTCCTACCTCTGGCTTGACATATACTGTCTGATTGTGTGTGAAAATGACCATTCCCGGCTTGGCACCATTAGGCTTCTTGACATAACGCACAGGAACGAAATCCACAGGTACATTATCCGAGTCCTTTGCCTTGGAATGGTAGGCCGCGATCCCGGCCGCCTGATAGATCAGCTCTGCAGGCAGGTCTTCTACCCTGCGTCCGTCCTCGAGCCTGATGATCACGTGTGATCCCGGTATGTCTTTGGTATGAAGCCATACATCTGTCTTGGCGGCCAGCTTGAAGGTCAGGAAATCGTTCTCAATGTTGTTGTGTCCTACCAGGACTTCAGTTCCATCGTTCAGCTGATACCTGATCGGATCAGGTCTGCTCTTCTTCCTGCGCTGTGCGGCTTTCTGCCGTCTGCGCACATAGCCTGTCTCCTGCAGCTCATCGCGGATCGCGTCGAGCTGTTCCTCTGTCGTTGAGGCTTCTATGTTCTGTACTACCGACTCGAGATATATGATGTCATTCTCATTGTCCTCGAGCTGGCTCTGTTTCTCATGTATTGCCGTCTTCGCCTTGGAGTATTTCCTGAAATACTTCTGTGCGTTTCTGGAGGCTGATATCTTCTCGTCGAGAGGAATATCGATTGGCTGACCGTCATAATAATTTATGACGGTTACCTTGCGTGCTCCGGGCTGCACGAGGTGAAGGTTGGCTGTCAGGAGCTCGCCGTAGAGCTGGTAACGGTCTGAGCTCTCGGCTGCAAGCAGGTCTTCGGCGAGCTTTTTCTTCTTGAGCCGGGCTTTACCGAGGGCTGCCTGGGCCGCCTTTAGCAGCGGCAGGCTTTTCTGTCTGACGAGGTTGCTGCTGTCCCGATTCGAGTAGAAGTACTCGACGCATTCGCTGATGCTGTCGAACGGGATGTGGGAGAGTTCTTCGTATTCGTGAAGTTCTGCAAGGTGGAACTCCTGCGGAGTTCCGTCCTCCTGCAAATACACCTGCGCCTTGCTGAAAGCATCAATGCCCTCCAGTATCTCTGCAAGTCTCGCAGCCGGCCTTGTTGACAGTATGCCTGCATCATTCGACTGTCTGCAGTACACCAGCATCTCCCTTGCTATCGCCGGCGAAATGCCGCCTATTTTGCTCATGAGAGCCTTATCGTCGTGCGGCAGTTCCATGTCCTCGCTGATCTGCTTAAAACCGATCTTTTCCTGCTCCGGCGGATATTTGTACATTATTCCCGGCAGCAGTTGCCTGTATCGGTTAACATCTATTGAAATACGCTTTATCGCATCGATGACCTTGCCGGATTCGATATCCACCAGCACGATATTCGAATGCTTTGCCATTATTTCCACAACGATCCTCTTGCATACGCTGAAGCCCAGTTCGTTCTGCGCCTCAATGTCGATCTCGATGATCCTCTCGGAATCCTTCTGCCTTATATCTGTTATCCTTCCTCCCTGCAGGTGCTTGCGCATCAGCATGCAGAATGTCGGCGGCTGTTCCGGATTGGCATATCTGTTCTCTGTCAGACAGACTCTGGCCGACATGCTGTTGCAGGACATGAAAAGGCGCACATTGCCATACGTCCTCGTATGGATGTGCAGAACAAGCTCTTCGGATCCCGGCTGGTAGACCTTCTCGATCTTGCCCAGCGTCAGCTTCTCCGCCAGTTCGCATGTTATTGCATATGTAACAATTCCATCGTATGCCATAGCTCTATTATTTTACACCATAACACCATTCATCACAAAATGTTATTCTCAGCACATTATATTATCTCAAGCTCTATTCACCAGAATCACTTCCGCCACACGTAGTCTCATTCACCGCAATTACTTTCGCCCCAGCACATTGTCTACCGTTTTCGCGATAGTATATACATCAATAATTCCATCTGCACTATCGCAGCTCAGGATCATATCTCTGTTAATAACGAACCCGCTCTTCAAATATATATCGAGTTTCTCATATTGTCTCGCTCTGTAATCCTCGTCCCCGGTCATTCCCAGGTGCTCAAGAATTACCTTTGACCCTGTATTTTCATTGTATAACGTAAAGTCAGGATCTATCAGTTTACCTCCTATATACGTCGGCAGTTCATACACAAAAGGAATCCCTTTCATCATCAGCATGTTATAAATAAGAGCCTCAGACTTGGATCTCGTCAGGCTTTCATCCATTGTGGTATGTTTCAGATCTTCAGGACGATAAATCCGGTACATTTCTTTTTCCTTTAAAGCATTTTCTCTCCACTCACTTGCACCTGATACTCCGTACAACAATTTCCTCGCATTATCCTGTTCTCGGTACGCTTTTGCTGAATCCCGTACAATTACTTCCGGGTCGATCAGCTCATAATTTTCAACAGCATTATTCAAATAATACAGATTACTCTCGCACGCTTCGATCGCCTTTTTCAAATAGTGTCGTTCCTGGAGTATCTTCCTTATTTTCATATCTTTACAGCCAAGATAACTCCTTACTTCTTTCCCGTTTTCCCGTACAACCATGTAGTATCTCGGCGTCCCATTTCTGCAGCTTGCCACAAGACTGTACTTATCATATTTTGCAGTATCTCTGAGCCTTTTCTTAAACCTTCTCAGACATCTTTCCTGGTATTCAATATCCAACGCTATACTATCTATCGAATTGATATACATTCTGCCGCCTCCTGATCAATAATAATTAATTTGATTGAGCTCGAGTGAACACGCCCTCAACAATTCGTGTTTTGTCTATCGCTATCTGCTAAATATTTCTGTCAATCACTCTCGGTCGATTGGTCTTCAGCAACAATTTTAAGCCTGTTTTTTCCCGTTCTTTCAGCTTTCATGAATTCATGTGTTTTTTGTTCAATTTCGGTCATATAATTGCATTTTTTATGCTCTAAATGTTTGACTATCTTTTGGGTGGCTCTGTTTAGGACTCTGTTATAACTCTGTTTATGAATCTGTTTAGCGCAGTGTATCAGTCCGACCGCTCAACATATTGAAGTTGCATCTTACACTGATACATTTTCATTTGATGCGCGATTTTTAGCCTGTCGTTACCAGCCTCCGTTTTCAACTGTGTATCAGCCCACCCTCTCAAAAGCTTATAATTTCGTTTCGCACTGATACAGTTCCGCTGTTATTTCATCTGATCTTGCTTGCTATCAGTACCTTATTCAAAAAAATGTATCAGCCTGCATTTCAAATTCAACGCCCTCAGCGATTGGGCTGATACATCTCTCTTGACAGCGTTAATGTAAACAAACGAAATCCATGCCGCAAGCTCAAGAATGTATCAGCCATCGCCCGTTTTTCAACGGTTTCTGCATTAGCACTGATACAGTGCCCTTGACGAAAGCTATTTTGAATCTACAGCCAGAAGGTTTTCGAGTCGAAAGAATCTATAAATCTATAATAAAGAAAAACACCGCCTCTGCGGTGTTTTGTTGCGGTGTTTACTGTTCTGTTTCGTCCAGTTTATCCAGGATTGCCCGGAATATCTCCGGCAGCTCGCTGTGAAATTCGAGATATTCTCCTGTTGTCGGATGCACGAATCCCAGAGTGCCTGCGTGAAGGAGTTGTCCGTTGAGATCCATGCCGTACAGCCTTGTTGCCTGCTTTTTAGGCCCGTATAATTCATCACCTACCAGCGGATGCTTGATATATGCCATGTGGACTCTGATCTGATGAGTCCTTCCGGTCTCAAGTCGCGCCTTCACAAGTGTGTATTTACCGTATCTCTTAACTACTTTGATATGTGTTACTGCGTCCTTCTGGCCGCTGCCCCATACCGCACGTCTCAGGCGGTTTCTCTCATCGCGGCCTATCGGCTCACTGATGGTAAGCTCATCTTCACGAATGTTGTCGTATACAAGTGCAGTATATTCACGTGTCACAGAATGCTCCTTGAGCTGCGCCGCCAGAGATTCGTGAGCCTTATTGTTCTTGGCTATCATCAGGAGACCGCTCGTATCCTTGTCGATCCGATGCACGATGCCAGGACGGACTACGCCGTTGATAGTTGAAAGCGAGTCGCCGCAGTGAAACATGATCGCATTGACAAGTGTTCCCGTAAAATTGCCAACACTCGGATGCACGACCATTCCGCGTGGTTTGTTGACCACGATAACATCATCATCCTCGTAAACGATCTCAACAGGGATGTCTTCAGGTGTAACGTCAAGGGTCTCAGGCTCCGGTAGTTCTATCTCGATTACTTCGCCTGCATGGACCTTGTATTTCTTGGAAGAGGATACATTAACAGCGCCTCGCTCTATCAGCTGTGCTGCATAGCTGCGCGAAACGTTCTCCAGATTACCTCCAATAAAAGCATCGAGGCGCGTCCCCGCCTCTGCCTCATTCACAGTTAAGCTGATGATCTCTTTCTCGTCCATCTGTCCTCCGACGTCATTTATTCTCTGAGTCTTTGTATTCAAGCAGGACGAGTATCATCGCAATGATACAGCCGCATGTCACGGCAATGTCAGCCACATTGAACACTGCAAAGCTGCCGACAGAGATCATGTCGGTCACAAATCCGATGAAAAGTCTGTCGATCATGTTGGCAACGCCACCGGCCATGACAAAAGTCAGGCACACGGCAAGTGACCTTGAGCCGGAGCGCGACTCATGCACAATCAGGATCAGGCAGGCAACGATAAGGACCGAAGTCAGCACCAGCGTCACCATCTTGTTGCCGGAGAACATGCTGAATGCCGTGCCTGTATTCTGCACATACGTGATCCTGAACCAGTCACCTATGACCGGTATACGCTCACCGAGATCAAGGTTGGCTCTGATGATCAATTTAGTTAACTGGTCTGCAGCTATGACAGCTGCCATAATAAGTCCGTAAATCATAACGCAATTATAACAAGAAAAGCGCCCGTTGGACAGTCCCTCGGGCGCATTCGTAACGGTCTGTTTTTGTATACCGTATCTTTCGAATATTATCTCTATCCTATTACTTCAGGATGATAGT
>JAKSSO010000028.1 GCA_024403055.1 Mogibacterium sp.
ACAAGTGCTGTGCCATCATACTGCTTGCTCAGGCTTGCTGATGTAAGCTGCACATCTGCCTTGTTGATCTTCAGAATTGCTTCTGCCTTAAGTGTTCTGTAATTATGACTGCTTTCTGCGATCACATATACCTTGTATTCTCCCGCATCAGTCTTAGTCGGGATAATTTCGGAATAAGCTCCGTCTTTCTCAAAGCTGTATTTGATCGTATATCCATATTTTGCAAGTTCTTGTGCGCTTACGCCTGTGATAGTAGCTGCGTCAATACCATGAGCTGTGCCATCGTATGTATATGGCTTGTTCTGTGCACTGAGCACGGCCCATCTTGCAGTAAATACAAGATTTCCGTATGAACCGTTTTCAATTACAGGGTTCCTTGGATCGTGTGCATTTACCTGGATTTTTCCATCAACCGCTGTGAAATCCCATCCTACGAATGAAGCATTGCTCTTCTTTGCTCCGTCAACGGTAATAGGCTCTGCAGCTAACTGCTTAGCAGTATATTTTGCAGGATGTGATGTGCCCTCTTCTCCTGCCCATGAACCACCATCAAGATTATACGTAATTGTGTACTCTTTTGCCTTTATCCAGAATGTTACGACATTTTGGCCTTCATCTGTTCCCAGATCTGCAATCTGGTAGGATTTATTCCTATCCTTATCGATTTCATATCCATCAGGAATATCTCCAGCAACGGCTTTAACTCTTACGGTGCTCTGGTTTCCAGCATCATAGAATCTACCGTTATTGCCCCATACGTACTCACTTTCACCATTGCCCCATGCATACTTAACCTTGTACCTGAAATCGTTGCACTCGGAGTATACGAATGTAATAACATTAGTATCAACATTAGATGTCAATTTCAGATCCTTCTTGGTTGCATCAGGATAATAGTTGGCAAACCCTTCACCTGCAGGCTGTGCGTACTCACTTACAGTGCTATCGATCTTACCGTTTCTGGTAACAGGCTGGTGTACTTGAGTTCCTTTATCTGTAACGAACTCAACCCTATAGCTAACGTTTACAACCGGCTTCCAGTGTGCGTATACAGTAGTGTTATTCATCAGGGGTTGTGTTACATCATAAAGTATGCCACCTTCAGTAGCTGTATACCATCCGGTGAAGATATATCCCTCTCTCGTCGGATCAGCAACTTCATCCGGACGAGTTCCCTTTGGATATGTTATTGTTGTCGCTTCCTGACCATTACCATATGACAGAGTCAGAGTTCTATCCGGCATTACCCACTTAGCATAGAGCTTCAGATTTGATGCAGGCATTGTGGTGAATGTATAAGCATTACCTGTACAATCCGCATTATCATACCATCCGCCAAATGTAGCCTCGTTATCAACGCCCGCCGGCTTCGTTGTAGGTACGAAGTTGTATGTGTTGTTATTGATGTTTTTGCCGAATCTTATTCCACTCTTGGTATCAAGTTTATTACTTCCATAATAGTAGTCGATATTATAGGATGCTCTTTTATAGAAAAAATAATAGTTTAAAACATCATTTTCTTTTTTGCTCTCGCTCTTGACGTTTTCGAACCCAAATATACTTTTGGCAGTGAAAGTTCCATTTGCATATGCTACCTGTCTATACTTATCTTCATCAGTATAATTGTCATTGTCAGCGTTCTGAAGCATATAGTGTAGGATTACCTTGCTACCTGATTCGTATGATGCCTTATATGTCGTTGTTGTCTTATCCGTGACATCCTGCAACATATCCGTTGTTACTTCAAACCGCTTTGATACAAAACTATTGTTCCAAGCACAGAACGTTAATTCATTATTGAAATTATCAGCAGTTGGCCACTGTGAAGAAATATCTTCTCCCAGATGACAAGTTATAGTGTACTTACTAGAATCCTTAGTATATGTCCTACCACCTATTGTCATCTTAACCTTTTTATTATTTGTATTCAGGTCAAACTGAAGATAATAAGTATTCAAGTCATACTTAACATATACAACAGTTGAACCGTCAGCCTTCACCGGTGCTGATGTAGTTGAAGCAATATGATAATACTTACTATTTTCAAATGTTACAGTAGTTCCATTTCCTGTTACAGTTTCACCAACCGTGCCTTGTTTTGTACTGGTTGAAACATAACTGTATGATCCATCAAGGTTCTGCTTCTGATATACAATTGAATATCCAACTGCTCCTGCTGTCCATTTTGCATAAGCATTGACATTGCCCTGAACATCACTGACTATTGCAGATATAGGTGTGGTACAAGCTTTATCGCTATACCATCCTTCGAATACATATCCCAGCTTGGTTGGCATTGGATTGGTCTTTGCCGCAGTGTAGCAAGCTGCTGTATGACTGTGTTCGTCCTTACCACAGCTCAAATCCCAGGAATAATAAGTAAAAATCAGTCCATGCTTTCTTGATGTATAACATCCAATTGTTTTATCCTTATTGTTTTTAGCATCAGATGTTGGCATTGCAGTATGTCTATGCTCTTCTTTACTGCAAATCAGTTCTCCGCCTTCACTTGTGTATACTACAGCGTTATCACCGTGCTTAACTTCTTTAGGCGGAATATATGACCCGCCATTAGTGTTGTACACAATGTTATATACGTTTCTATCGTATTTAACATCAACGACGGTACCTTCCTCTTCAATTATTGTATCAGGTACATCCTGTGCTACAAAACCTGTCACTTCGCCCGGATTTACGACAGCTGATGTTCCGGCTTTACCCCTTCCAGTTGTCGGCAGATTGAACTGTGAGATGAGTTCTGGATTCTCTTCATACCCACCGCCTTCGCCGAGTTTTTCAAACTGGTAGTTAATAGTGAACTCCACAGCATTAACTATATAAACAATGTTTACAGTCTCTTCCTGAACCTCAGTGCCTTCATTTTCCACCTTGATCTTCAGCACATTACCTTCAAGTACGAACATATCTGACTGCTCGCGAAGCGAAGGTGTTCCTTCGAACTCCTTCTCGATCGTGTATGTACCTTCATAGTACCCTTCCTCAGTAATTGATTCTCCATCGAGGATAGTATTGTCACTTCCGAGCTTCGCTCCATCTGAATTGAAGAAGTTGATTGTTACATTGAGTGTATTATCCTCCTCAGGTTCAGGAGTTTCACCCTCAACAATATAAATAGAAAAAGTGTCAGCTTTAAAGCTGGCGTTGTTTCCATCTACCTCAGCTCCCACTTTCTCAACATCTCCATTATCCTCAACGTGGTAAATGTTGAACTCCTTGCCTTTGACCTTGGCATTTGAAAGCTTAACAGAGATCTTCTTTTCCGGCTGGATCTCTTTGCCATTGAAATAGAATGTGATGTCTACGCCATTAGCATCCTTCACATTTTCTACATCATCTTCAAGCAGAGAAATGGCCTTTGCACGACTGATCGCTGTTACTTTCATCGCGGTTCCTTCAGGAAATGCACCTTCAGGAGCCGAAACAACAACTCTAATGCCATTATTCGCAGTCTGATCAAATGACTGTGCCGGCATCTTAGTCTCTTCATCGGAGTCCGTTTCCTCTACGTCAGTTTTCTCTGAAGTACTGCCTGTGTCACTAGCAGGCTCAGCATCGGAGTCATCGCTGCTTATATCAATTTTCTCGCTGGATGTTGACGGATTTTCGGTAACTGCTGTTTCAGCCTCCATTTCCGTTGCCTCATCAACAACCTGCTCTACTTGATTAGCCGCATCTTCGTCAGCCGCCTTAAGGTTGTTTGAGCCGATATATGTCATGCTCGTTACAACCAGGGTCCCCGCTACCACGAGTGCTATCGCTTTTCTGAGTTTCTTGTTTTCCATCTCATGCACCCTCTTTCCTGAAGCTGTATGTATTGTATATAAATCCATTTTGGGATCTTACGTGAAAAGGGGTATCTATATTTCTCCCCTACTGTAAATAATGAGTGCATAAAACCGTGTAATGGCTCATTTTTCAAGGTTTTTTGTTCGTGTTTTTTTAGTACAATTTTTATTGTCTGATTTAGTTTTATTTTCTTTATTTCTTGTGATATTATTAACTTGTATAAGTGGAAAACAAATTTGAGAGGTCAATGAGATGAAGAAATTTGATACACAAAAAACAGTTCAGCTTGTCGTTTTCCTTGTTATTACGGCAGCATGTGTGCTGATTATTTTCATGAACAAAGGCTTGTATCATACAATCGGAACTGATCCGAGTGTCAAGCTTATGTGCGGAATGCTCTGGCTGGCTCTGGGCATTTCATTCCTCTTCATTTTCCTGGATTTCAATCTGTTCAGCAGATTCAAGCAGGACTACGGTGAACTTGACTACGTCGTTCACTCTGACCCTATTGCAGGCATAGCTAACAGATACAGCAGCGACGCGCTTATCGAAAAGTACGTTGATAAGCCTCTCCCGGAGAACGTAGGCTGCGTCATGCTGGAGCTTACCAATCTAAAAGAGACCAACCAGTTGTACGGTCATGTTGAAGGCAATCAGATGATAAGAGACTTCGCTACTATTCTTAAACTGACGTCTCTCAACCTCTGCTTCGTGGCTCGTAACGGCGGAAATAAATTTCTTGCTATATTCGAAGACTGCTCAAGCGAAAAGATAGAAAATTTCCTTGCAAGAGTCAGTCAGAAAGTCGGTTCCAACAACAGAGAGGCCGGAACCCATCCTATTAAGTACGCTTATGGTATTTCTTATAATGCCATCGATAAGCTTGATCAGATCACCGATCTTATCGCTCTGGCAGACAGGCGCATAAGCAAGGAGAAATAACAGGTGGCTCAGCTTGATTATCAGTACATAGGCGAACTGGTCGAACGAGTGCAGGAAGGCGACAGTAATGCTTTTGCTGAGTTGTATGCTGCGACTTATCAGAAGCAGTATTTCGTTGCCTACAAATATCTCCATGATGAGTATCTTGCGCAGGATGCTCTCCAGGAGACATACATCAGTGCGCTCAAAAACATCCACAGCCTTAAAGATCCTAAGCTGTTCATTTCCTGGCTCAACCAGATCAATTTCAGGACTTGCTTCAAGCTTCATGAGAAGCAGAAGCGATTCAACAATGAAATGGCGGAATTCGATGCCGGGATCGAGCAATACGTTTCATCAAACATCGACAACCCGGAAAGTCTGGTCGTTGATGTAGATGAAAGAAAATACATAGTAAAGCAAATCATGACCCTGCCTTTCACTGAAAGCCAGTCGATAATGCTTCGATACTACAACAATATGAAGATCGATGAGATCGCGAACATACTGGGTGTCAGCAAGAGTACTGTTAAGCGTAATATCGCAAACGGTCTTGCCAGACTGAAGAAGATATTAGGAGAATAGGAGGTGAGTTCAGATGGCACAAAACGAAAAATTTGAAATGCTGGATCAGGAACTCGCCGATCAGATGCTTTCCAACATCTTCGACATCTGCGAGATAAAACCTAACACCATCCCTCTTGAGGAACTGGAATCATACAGCAATTACCGCAAAGACAAATATCGGGTACGCAAGAGCCTTCTTGTGCTGATCATGGTTATCTTCCTACTTGTACCGCTACTGTTCATGTCTCCTAAGATCATGACACTCAAGCAACTCGACAGCACAAGCCCGACATACAGCATGAATATTGAGTCTATTCTGCCTGTCACCAGCGTTGTAGCTACTATCGACGGCGAAAATGTACCTGTTTACGAAAAGGCCAAGCACGAATATACCATTGAACCGAGCAAGGTCGGGGACATGCTGGTTACTGTTAAATGTGTCAACAGACAGTATGCACAGAAAAAGATCAAAGTGACCAACATCGATAAGCAGGCACCAACAATAAGTTCAAGCAAAAAGAAAGACGGCAAGATATACATTTATCTTGAAGATAACCTATCAGGCGTTGATTACGAAAACATTTATGCCAAAAACACATCGGGCAAGACCATCAAGCCTGAATCCTTCAATGAAGAGAAGAGTCTGGTAGTATTCACTTATCCGAGTGAATCCATCAACATCTTCGTACCGGACAAGGCAGGCAACACTCTGCAGTTGCTTTTGTCCATATCCTAGATCTATTAATAAAACCGGAGGCCATAGCATGAGAAGAAGATTGAGTTGTTCCATTTCAATCATACTTGCCTGTGCTATGGTCTTTTTATTGGGAGGATGCAGCGACAGTAGCTCCGCAGTCGATGATGGCACAGGGTCTCGTGAGACCAGGACCAGTTTCCTCGTGCCTGAAGCTTCAGGCACAGAGGTTTATAACAGTGACCTTGCCTCTATCGATGCCTCCAACACTTCGGAAGGCTACATCATGGTAAAGTATTCCGGTAGCGCCACGCGAATAAAGATTCAGATCACCGGAGTTGACGGAAACACCTACACATATACATCTCATAAAGGGGGCTACGAGACCTTCCCTCTCAGCGTAGGAAGTGGAAACTACCGCATTGACGTTCTTGAGAATGTTCAAAGTAATCTCTATGCACTGATCCTGACACAGACCATAAGTGTCTCCATCGGGAATGATTTCGATCCGTTCCTCTACCCTAATCAGTATGTGTGGTTCACACCTGATTCCGAGGCCATTTCGCTCGGCGAGAAGCTTTCCGAAAAGTCGACTTCCGACATAGATTACGTCAACAAGGTCTATGATTATGTAATAGGCAACATAAGCTATGACAGTGAAAAAGCCAGCAACGTTCCGGTCGACTATGTCCCGGATATCGACAATACTTTAAAAAGCGGCAAGGGCATCTGTTTTGATTACGCATCTCTGATGGCTGCGGTCCTGAGGTCGCAGAGCATCCCGACAAAGCTCGTTGTCGGTTATTCTGGCTCAGCCTACCACGCATGGATAAGCGTATGGCTCGAAGAAACAGGCTGGGTGGACAATGTCATTGAATTCGACGGAAACAGCTGGTCGCTCATGGACCCTACCCTGGGTGCCGGCAATTCAGATAAATCAGTTAAAGAATATATTGGCGACGGAACGAACTACACCGCCAAATACCATTACTAAGGAAAGGATCCTCATCATGCAAGCATTCAATGATCTTGAAACTGCAGCTTTCTGTGACCAGATGGCACTGATTCTCAAATCCGGAATATCCTCGACAGAGGGGATAAGTGTCATGCTCGAAGACACAAGTGACCCTTCTGAGCGCGAGGTCCTTCTGGCTATCCTCAATAAGAATGAAGAGACTGGCAGCTTTGCAAAAGCCCTGGCTTCCACCTGCGTCTTCCCTGACTACATGCTGAACATGGTGAGCATAGGCGAGGAAACCGGACGCCTGGATGAGGTCATGTCGCAGCTCGCCGCACATTACGAACGTGAAGACTCGATCCGCCGTAGCGTAAGGAGCACATTCGCTTATCCGATCATCATGATCGCCATGATGATCATTGTCATAGTCATACTTCTGGTCAAGGTTATGCCGATCTTCGCAGCTGTGTTCCGCCAGCTCGGAACAGAAATGACCGGTTTCAGCAAAGCCCTTATGAATATCGGCACGGCCATCAGCAGTTCTTCCGTAGCACTGATCTCCGTTCTTGCGCTTATCGCCATTCTCGGAATACTGGCGATCAAAACAGAAGTCGGACGCAGGGCTGCACGCAGGTTCGGTTCAAAGATCAAATCGATCAGGGCAATAATGGACAGCACCGCTGCCTGTAGATTTGCCGGAGCCATGGCTCTGACACTTTCGAGCGGACTTATGCCTGACAGATGCATGGAGCTTTCAGAAGAACTGAATTCCGATGCTGATTTCGGCAAGAAGATCGCCAACTGCAGACAATTAGTCTCAGATGGAAAGGATCTCTCAGCAGCGATACACGAAACAGGAATTTTCTCGGGAGTATACTCAAGATTGGTTTCCATCGGTCAGAAGACAGGAAATATGGACGAATCAATGAGCAGGATCGCAGCTCTTTATCAGGAAGAGATAGATTCCCGCATGAACAACATGCTTGCAGTACTTGAACCTGCAATGGTCATTGTTATTTCGATAGTTGTCGGCATTATTCTCCTATCGGTAATGCTGCCGCTCATCGGTATCATGGCAGCGATCTGACGGAGGACGATTTGAGATTTCTTCGATCCGGAAAACCGCATACGATGCGAAGGTTTCTCCTTCCGCTTATAGTCCTTGCAATTGTCATCGGCATCTTTTACCATGCTGTAAATACCGTATCGGAGAGCACGACAGCAAAACAGAAAGAAGCCCTCAGAAATGCAGTTGACAGCGGCGTCACATACTGCTATTCCATCGAGGGTTCCTACCCGGATGATATACAGTACCTGGAGGACAATTACGGTCTTACCTACGACCATGAGAAATTCTTCGTAGGTTATCGTCTGCAGGGTTCCAACATCAGACCGGACATTACGATCATTGATCTGGAAGGAGGCGGCCCGGTCCATGAATAGGAAAAATCACATGATCGATCTGCTCTTTCCCCTTGCTCTGCTTTTTGTGTTTGCAGTCTCTGCGATAAGCGTATTGCTTTTCGCCACCAATATATACAGGGATGAAGTTGAGGACTCGGTCCGCATCAACAGCGCACGCACCACGATCGCTTATGTCAGCGAGAAAGTCCATCAGAGCGAAGGAAAAGTGACAGTCGGAAGTCTCGATGATAACGATGCGATCATCATTGACCGGAAGATCAATGATGTTGACTGGCGCACTTACATATACGCCTGCGACGGCGAGCTTCGCGAGCTGTTCGCGGCAGCCGATGTTGAAGCAAGTGCCGATCTTGGCAGCAGGATAACGGATGTAAATACATTCAACATCAGTCGGATCAGCAGCGATCTCATAAAAATCACCTGCACTGATCATGATGATCGGCAGGCTCAGACATTCCTGGCAGTTAAGGAGCAGTAATGAAGCAGCGCAAACGTTCAAAAGTAACTGATCTCTTCCTTCTGGAACTGATACTCGCAATTCTCTTCTTTGCAATTGCGAGTGCTGTTTGCGTGCGCATTTTCGTTAAGGCTCATTCTCTCAGCGAAGAAGCTCAGATAAGCACCTGGGCAGTTACTGAATGTGCCGGATTCGCCGAAATCATCTGTGCATCTGACGATCCCGGCGAAGCACTATCTGTCATCCGGGATGAGTATCCTGAATACGCAGACGGGAGCATTTACTACGATAAAGATTTCAGGTCTTGCAAAAAATCAGATGCTGTGTACTATATTAAATTGGAAGTTAGCAGAAACAGCAATGGCATGCTGGTCGGAGACATTGTAGCATGCGGTGAGAATTCTGACAGTTATTATGAGCTACACCCGCAGCATTATATCGGAAAAGCGGAAGCGGACAGCAATACCGCCGCTGACAGACAAGGAGGCGAAGAATAATGAGATCAAAACGTTCACAGGCTCCTGCAGCCGGCGTAGGTATCGCTTCTCTGCTGGTCATTTTCATAGTCCTCTGCCTTGTAGTCTTTGCGACGCTCTCGCTTTCAACAGCGATGAACGATCACAGGCAAAGTCAGAAGATGGCAGATCACGTTACTGAATACTACGATAATTACAACGCTGAGCAGCTTGAGCTCAGCAGATAAAAGGAGTCCATATGGGAATTGTTGAAATTCTTACAAATGTAGTTGCAGACCGATCCTCCGATGTTTTTATCATCGCAGGTCTTCCTGTTACAGTGAGAAAAAACGGAGTGATCACAAGAATCAGTGAGGATAAGCTGATGCCCAACGCAACATCACAGCTGCTCCATGAGATATATGATCTGGCAGGTCACAGAGATATCAGCCTTCTCACAGACGACGGTGATGATGATTTCAGTTTTGCAATACCGGGACTTTCAAGATTTCGTGTAAGCGCATTCATGCAGCGTGGAACGATGTCTGCAGTAATACGAATCATTTCATTCGAACTGCCTGATCCGCACGACCTCAACATCCCTCAGAATATTATTGATCTGGGCAACATGAACAGCGGAATGGTGCTTGTTACAGGACCTGCCGGAAGCGGCAAATCAACTACTCTGGCATGTATCATTGACAGCATCAATCATTCTGCCGACAAGCACATCATCACTCTTGAAGATCCTATCGAATATCTTCACAGACATAACCGCAGTATAGTCAGCCAGCGCGAGATCAGCATCGATACAGCAAGCTATGTTGCCGCCCTTCGTGCTGCCCTTCGCCAGAGCCCGGATGTCATCCTGCTCGGTGAAATGCGTGATTACGAGACAATAAGCGTTGCAATGACAGCAGCCGAAACAGGCCACATGCTATTCTCGACCCTGCACACAATCGGAGCCGCCAAAACGATTGACCGTATCATCGACGTTTTCCCGGCAAACCAGCAGAGGCAGGTCGCAGTTCAGCTTTCAATGGTACTTAACGCAGTAGTGACACAACAGCTCGTTCCGGCTGTAGACGGAGGCGTAGTCCCTGCATTCGAAATAATGACTGTAACTCCGGCTATCCGCAATATGATAAGGGATAACAAGATCCCACAGATCGAAGGCCTTCTGTATTCATCATCTTCGTCGGAAATGTGCTCCATGGATTCCAGCCTTCTCAAACTCTATGAAGAAGGTCGCATCACAAGAGAAACTGCTCTCAGTTATTCAACAAACGCAGAAATGCTTAGCAAAAAATTGAAATAAAGGGTCATAAATTTCTAAAATAAAAGCCCTATTCGATGTAAAAATGAACAGGGCTTCTGAAACTATTTATTGTACTCTTCTGATCAGATTTCGGAGATCATCAGCCGCGCATTACCTTGGCAACTTCCTTGTCCAGTTCTGCACACTCTGCTCTCAGCTCGGCGATCTTCTTTACGACCTTCTGTTCCTCCTCGTTGGTCTTGATAACAAGCTCCATGTTGTTATAAGGAACTGAATCACGTACGCCGGCATCAAGTGAACCTGCATATACAGGAACGCTGTGTGTAAACTGCGCCCACTTTTCATCGCCGTAATCAAAGTGCCACCACTCTGAAGGGAAATTAGTGAATCCAACTGACAGCATGATGTTATAAAGCATTCTTCTGTTGTCTCTTGCAACGTCATTGTGTCCGTCAAATCCGCTGTCAGGCTCATAGTAATTTGCCCATGCTCTGTCAGTGAACTCATCGAATCCGCAACCCATGTCAAGTTCTTCGCCGTTCTTGTCAACGATAGTCAGGTCAACTGCACCGCCGGAATTATGCAGTGATGGCAGCAGCACATTATATGAAGGGAACGATACGCACATCAGTGTGATCGCATCGATCTCCTCATCTGTCTTATCAGGATTCTCGGCTGCCTTCTGTGCTCTGAAATAATCATACAGAGCCTGCTGAACAGCTATAGGTCTATATGCATCATAAATCTTAAAGCGATAGCCTTCCGGAAGCTTTGCTTCTGCCTCCTTGAGCATTTTGGCAACAGTCTCGCGTACCATGATGCTTGGGCTTGAACCGGGAACAGGTCTTCCTTCATCCTCTACCCAGTGATTATACATTGAGTCACACAAAAACTCATCGTCAAGATATACCATTGGCTCCAGGCTAGGATCGCCTACAACCAGTCGATTTGTTGGGAATTCCACTACAGGAATAGGTTTCTTAATATCTAACATTACCGCCCCTCCGTTCTTTAACGAACTACTTTTATGGTAGAATTATAACTCTGTTTTGCACATTTACAATAATTTTTACAAAAATTTGGCCAACTCATTAATAAAGCCTTTCTTTACATGCTCCGGCCACTCTATTCTGACAGCCCCGCCGAAGCTCATCACCCATCCGTAAAAGGGTTCACCGACACATATTCTGATCCTTACCAGATAGTGTCCTCCGCCTATCGGTACTACAGTAATGTCTCTGCCAAAACGTTCGATCATCCTTTCTAGCGCACCGTTGTCGCATTCGAGCATGACCTCCTCGGCTTTTTCACCCTGCACGTAAAAAGACCGTTTTGCCAGTTTGCCAACATTGAATTCATCAAACTCTGTACGTCCCAGTCTTTTTTTCGGAACAGTCTCTGCATTCCGCATTCTGTCCGCTCTGTAATATTTTATCATCCCATCCGACTGATCATAGGCAATGATGTAATATTGGCTGTCAGCCCATGTCATTGCCCAGGGGCTTACTGTGATCGGACCGTCTCCTGCCCGTCCCAGTTCCATAGTCTCACTCCAGTTCAGTTGATCAAACTTCAGCTGTCGATCCTCATTGATCGCCGCAAGAGCAGCATCCATATTATAGTAAAGGCTCTCATTGGTGCTCTTCACCCTTTCGATGACGGATATATCTTTAGTCAATTCTTTTCTTTCGTAAATGCTGGCATGCATGCAAAGCTTCTGTATAAGCAGGCGCGTCTTCTTCTCACTTATCGATACGCTCGCCTGCACGGCATCAATAAGAAGTTTCAGTTCAGCCTGTTCAAACAGCCTGGAATTCAGAAAATACCCTTTTTTCTCAAAAGGGCAGTACATAATGTCACAGCCTGCTTTCCGTAGCACCTCAATATCTCTGTATAATGTTTTACGATCTGCAGTTATGTCCCATCCGGCAAGTGCCCGCCTCAGTTCAGATAAGCTCAGTTTGTGTTTTTCGTCCGTTCTTTCCCACAATTCCTGAAGCAGATGCAAACGCCTCATTTCGTACGAATATGAATCAGACATTTTTAACCTCCTTTAAATAATAAAAACGATCGATCGGGCACTCGGAGCCCGATCGATCGCTCCAATTAATTATTAAAAGAAAGGTAAGGCTTTTTATCTGATGCAACCATTCGGTTGCACGCTTTTATCCCTCGATGGAGATAAAATGCTTCTGTTCAACTACAGGTTCCGGCTCCTTCTTAGGAACGCTCAGCTTAAGAATACCATCCTCAAATCTTGCTTTGATATCCTCTTCTGTAAGCAGATCTCCTACATAGAAGCTTCTGCTGCATGTACCATAGTATCTCTCTCTGCGGATATATCTGCCGCCTTCATCATTTTCATCTGTTTCAGCCTTTCTCTCAGCACTGATAGTGAGATATCCGTCCTTGAGTTCAGCCTTAACATCTTCCTTCTTGAAGCCAGGCAGATCGATATCCAGCTCGAATCCTGCTTCATTCTCCTTAATGTCTGTTTTCATCATTGCCGGAACGCCTCCCATGAATGCGGCAGGAAGACCTGCACGCTTTGGCTCAGGACGTCTAGCCGGACGTCTGAAGTCCATGAAGTCGTCAAAGAAATCATCAAATAAACTCTCTCCCCAAATTGTTGGCATTAACATAGTCTGTATCCTCCTTCACTCATAGTGATATATTTTCCTTTTCCGCCCGGATACATCGTCCTGCAGAATACGCTGTACCTCAGGCCCATCATTGTTATAGCATTTTTGTTAGCACTCGTCAATAGCGAGTGCTAACAATTTTGTGAAGATTTTGTGTACTAAAAAACCCGGGGACATGTTCCCCGGGTCATCTGTCGTATTATTCTTTCGCCTACTCCTCTGCAGTTCCGGCCTGAGCGTCGCTCATGTACTCTTCTGTGATCTTTTTAGCATCCTTGTACTTGACCGTGACTTTGTTGAATTCTTTGCCATCAAGTTTAGCTACTACATCTGCCTTAGCGGTAAATGCTCTGGTATTAGGCTTCATTGCTGTGAGATAGTATGCTCCGATGAACTTCATCTGCTTATCTCCGTCTTCTCCTGCATATGCTTTTTCAGCATCCTTTTTAGACATGTCCTCTATATTGATCGTAACGGTCATGTCATTCTTGACAGCCTCGATGGATATGGTCGTATTCTCGTCTACAGCAATGCTTCCGAATGCATCCTTTCCTCCCATGCTCTCGATATATGTCTCTATGGAAGCCTCTTTGCTGAAATAATTGTAGCCCCAGATAAAGCCGAACATAACTACCAGCACGCCGAATATCATGATAAATATTACCAGGTTGTTCGGTCTCTTCTGGCTCTCTTCCACCTTGTTCTTTGCCTTGCGTGCAGCCTTTGCTTCACGATTATCGATTTTTCTCTGGCGCTTGCTGCTGATCTTTACAGCTTCTGTTTTCTCTTCTGCTACGGCGTCTTTTTCAGCCATCTTTACTTCTTCTTTGATTTTCTTATCAGCCATTACTCTTCCCCACTATACTCCTTCATATATTTCGATATCTGCAATGTTGTCCTCATAGATCTCGACAGGTTCATCGAACACCGGACAGTCCAGAACTACGCTCTGCATTCCGTTCTCATTCTCGTCTGCATAGTAATATTCAGTGGCCAGTCCTATAAAATATCTGCCGTCATTGGTATACAGCTTGACATTACAATCGTAGAATTTCTTAATATCCATGGTTCTCCTCGCGTTCTGAATCAATTGCTCGGTGCAATTATTATACCACATCCTCAGCAGTATAATCTCTCATTTTTCAGTCACCCGGTACATATTCACATCTGTCGATCATGCAAGGTAACGTGCTCAGTGCGAATGTCGTCCATTAGCGCCCAGTATATGTCACTGTTTGTGTGATGATATGCAAATCCGCATTTTTCCTGAGCGCGTTTCGATTTGATATTCCCATCGAAATATCCACACCACAGGCGCTGCAATCCGAGATCATCATATGCATGTTTAATGATACATCTTATTGCTTCTGGTATCAGGCCCCGGCCCCAGAAAGGTTCTCCTATCCAGTATCCGACCTCTGCTTCGTCGTTAGGCAGATCGAGGTTGCTTGCCGCACCTATCATCAGTCCAATGCTTCCTATGGCTATATTGTCCTCTTTCAGGCATACCGCATAAGTTTCCGGAACCGAAAGAACATTCCTTATTATCTCAAGACTGTTCTCTACGCTCGTATGCACAGGCCAGCCTGCAATGGGCCCAACTTCAGGATTCTTCCCATATTCATAAAGTGACTCTGCATCTGTATCTTCAAATGGTCGCAGTATCAGTCTTTCAGTTTCCAGTATCATGGATCATCACCTCTGCATTGTTCAGTCTGTTGCTGACACCATTATGACAGCATATCTGTTCAAAGCTTTATCGTATACGCTCCAGCATGCTGCGCCCCACCATTCATGACCGGCGTCAAAATAGTCCGACCAGTCCGTAGTCCATTCGTAGACCTCCAGTCCGTCACTACCTTGCGGGAACAATGTGCGGTTTACGATCTCAAAATCCACCGGAGCATAGTATTTTCTTATCTTTTTTCCATTTTCCATCACCGGTCCGGTCCCATGCGGCGGATCCAGAAATGCATGCCAGTATGAGATCTGCCCGTCCTCACATTTCTGAGCTTCACCATCATAGAACTTATTTCCAAAGTTGTCTACTCTCTGTATTTCCGGCACATGGAGAAATGCTGCCGCATCGATCGGATGACACTCGGCCTTCTCCATGTTAAGGGTCCAGCTGCTCGCGTTTTCCTCCACTGCAGATCCGTGTTCAGCACTCGATTCGATTTCCGCTTCCATCTGATAGTCAATGTCCCGCTCGATCACCTTAAGCATGGCAAATAATACCGCATTCCAATGAGAACGTTTCCCTTGATGAGGATAGTCATCTTCCATGAGACAGTAATCAATTATGCATCTGTCATATGATTTTATTAGTTCATAAAATGTATCCTGAATTAATTCACGCATGTGTCCGGCCTATGATCCTATAATACCTGTGGCATATCTGAAAACGTCATGCTTCAAAACGCTTTAACAAAGTAAAGGACTGTCCCCTTGTACATAAAAACATCAAAAGGACCGTCCTCTTTACATGGAGCGGGTGACGAGAATCGAACTCGCGCTGCAAGCTTGGGAAGCTCGCGTTCTGCCATTAAACTACACCCACCTATTTATTACCTGGCCCTGATAGACACCGCTTCCAGAGCAAGGAAATAATACCATATTTTTTCTTGAAGGGCAAATTATCTTGTGCGATAATTTAGTCATGAACGATACAAGAACACAAAATAGAAACAAAGTCCTCGGCACGATACTGACACTGTTGGGAGCGGCTCTGTGGGGTTCCTGCGCTGTTTTCAGCAAACACCTCATGGACGCAGGCGAACTCGACACGATGTGGATGAGCAACTTCCGCATGCTGATGTCGGGTATTATTCTGGTGTCTTTCTCAGCAATTCGCAGACCGAAATCATTCTGTGACATATGGAAAGACAAGAACGCTCTTCCGAGACTTTTCGCCATCGGAGCACTTGCCTTCGGTGTATGCCAAGTAAGTTATTTCCTGTCTATCAATTACTGCAACGCCGGACTGGCTTCAGCAATACAACAAACTGCACCTGTGTTTGTTCTTATTTTCGTATTATTCAAGGAGCACAGATCACCTCGTCTCAGTGAAGTACTCGTACTGCTGCTGGTTATCTTCGGATCTTTCATGATAGCGACCAACGGTGATCTCAATTCACTCTCGATCCCGCCGATTGCCCTGATCTCAGGATTGATCTCAGCGCTGACAGCAGCACTCTACATAGTGCTCCCAGGCAAGCTCGTCAACAAGTACGGTACCTGTGAAACGACCGGCTGGGGAATGATCATAGGCGGGCTTCTTATTGCGCCGGTATGCAAACTCTGGATGTTCCCGGCAACTATCAGCGCAGCCACCGTGCTTGGACTCTTCTACATAATTGTACCCGGTTCAGTCGTGGCTTTCGCAGTTTTCCTGTATGGCACTACACTTATCGATCCTGTCAAAGCAGGTGTGTATAACCTCTTCGAACCCGTCGTTGCGACATTCGCGTCGCTGATATTCCTGGGACAGGCATTCAGCACCGGTGACTATATCGGCATTGCAGCAATACTCATTGGAATAGCGTTCCTGACAGTATC
>JAKSSO010000029.1 GCA_024403055.1 Mogibacterium sp.
CGCAGTTAGTAGTGATCAGAGGGAGGTAAATACCAAGAGCCTTCTGGAGGGATGGCAGATACTTCTTCATGAACATCTCTACGAACTGTACAAGTGCAGCGATTACGAGAATGAATACTACAGTCTGCAGATATCCGATCTCGAATTTGTCAAGGAGCTGCTGAATAGGCCATGTTACAGCTTCTGCAAGTACCATTACGAATACTACAGCGCCGGACATGCCGACAGCAGAACTCATCTTATTTGATACGCCGAGGAATGAACAGATTCCAAGGAACTGCGACAGCAGGAAGTTGTTAACTAATACTATCGAAAGAAAGATAACAATTAAGTTTGCCATTATGCTTCAGCTCCTTTCTGTGTGATTTCCTCGTTAGCTTCTGCCAGATTGCAGGAGTTGTACATAGGACATACTCCGCAGCTGAAGCTGTTGTTCTTCAGAGCCTTGCCCTTAGTTGCTGCCATGAGGACAGCGATCAGGATTCCGTATACGAAGAATCCGCCAGGTGCGAGGTTGAAGAAACCGATCGAGAAGTTAGGGATAATTGTGTGTCCCAGAAGGCATCCTGTTCCGAAGAACTCTCTGATAGCTCCCATGCATGCGAGTGCCAGAGTGAATCCGATGCCCATGCCGATTCCGTCGAGTGCGGAATCAACTACAGTGTTCTTGTTTGCAAATGCTTCTGCTCTGCCGAGGATGATGCAGTTTACAACGATCAGCGGCAGGAATACGCCGAGTGACTTATCCAGTGCAGGAGCGTATGCCTTAACGATGAACTGTACGATAGTTACGAATCCTGCGATCAGAACGATGTAGCAAGGAATTCTAACCTTATCAGGAATAACTTTACGTAACAGTGAAATTACGATGTTGGAGCAGATCAGTACAACTGTTGCTGCAGCACCCATACCGAGAGCGTTAGCCAGAGTTGAGGATGTTGCCAGTGTAGGACATGTTCCGATCAGGAGTACCAGTACCGGATTCTCCTTGATAATTCCATTTGTCAAGATGGAGAGCTTACTTTTCTTTTCCATTATTTAATACCTCCCATCATCTTGTACTGCTCAAGTGCGCCGTATACACATCTGTGTACAGCTCCGGAAGAAACGGATGCGCCTGTTACAGCGTTTACGCTTGTATCCTTCTTGACCTGAACGTTAGTGAGCTCGCTGAGTCCCTTGTACTGATCAAGGTGATCAGGGAGCTGAGCCTTGCTTCCTACACCAGGAGTGTCAGAAGCTTCTGTTACCTGAACAGCTGTGATAGCTCCGTCCTTATCTATACCGATCATGGCAATGAGATCGCCGCCGTATGAATTGGACTTAGCTGTAACAACCATTCCGGACTTGTTCTGAGCAATATAGCACTCAGTTACAGTGATTTTGTTCTCTGCATCTACATAAAGGTCTCCGTCATAAACGTCGAAATTACCTTCTGAAGACTCGAGCAGGACAGCTCTTGTCTCTGCTGCAGCTGCAGCACTGTTCTTCTCGATGATCGGAGAAGTAACGCCATAAATAAATGCGAGAGCAAAGGTTACTACGAAGCAGATAGCTACGAGTACGAGGATAGGCTTAATGAATTCGTTGAATGCGTTATTCTTCTTTTCCATTATTTCTTTCCTCCCTTCTTCAGGTATACCTTGTATGACCATCTGTTGATCAGTGGAGTGCAGATATTCATGAACAGGATCGAGAACGAAACGCCCTCAGGATATGATCCGAGGAATCTGATTCCCATTGTGATGAGTCCGCATCCGATACCGAAGATCAGCTGACCGAATGGAAGCTTTGGAGATGTTACATAGTCTGTAGCCATGAAGAACGCTCCGAGCATTACACCACCTGCGAGGCAGTGGAATACAGCCTGGTAAACGCTTCCTGTTGCGATCAGTGCGATCACGAATACTGTTCCGATGAATGCGCAAGGAATGATAGGGCTGATGATCTTCTTGATGATCAGGAAGATTCCGCCGATGATCAGTGCCAGTGCACAAACTTCACCGCAAGCGCCGCCTCTTAATCCGAGGAGCATCTGCTGGAGTGTAGGCAGAGCTGCCTTATCAAAAGCGCCTTCGCCAATGATAGCCAGAGGAGTAGCTCCTGTTACAGCGTCAGTGCCGGCAAGCTTTGTTACAGGCCATGTCGACATATTGCTTGCGAATGAAATGAACAGGAAAATACGAGCTGTGATAGCCGGGTTAACGAAGTTCTTTCCGAGTCCGCCGTAGAGAGCCTTTACAACGATGATGGCAAAGCAGTCGCCGAGGATGAGCTGCCAGATAGGGAAGCTCGAAGGAACGTTCATAGCCAGCAGCAGACCTGTCAGAGCAGCTGAGAGGTCGCCTACAGTCTGGGTCTTCTTAAGTGCTGCATTCCAGATATACTCGAAGCCTACGCATGCGATAACGCTTACGAGAGAGAGAAGCAGAACTCTTAATCCGAAGATATATACACTTGCAGCGAGTGCAGGTACAAGGGCCAGAAGAACTGTACCCATCAGTCTTGTTGTATCCTGATCCGTTACGATATGTGGTGCGGAGGATACGACTAAATTAGTATGAAACTTCTTATCCATATTACTTCTTCGTTGCCTCCTTGATCATGATTTTAGCGAGCTTGTTAGTGAAGCTCAGAGGACGTCTTGCCGGGCAAATGTATGAGCAGCTACCGCACTCCATGCACTGCATTACGTTGAACTTCTGAAGAGTGTCAAGATCCTTGTTCTCATAAGCCTCGATATAGATGCTTGGCATCAGGCCGAACGGACAAGCTGTATGACATCTCTGGCAGTTCAGACAAGCTGTCTCTTCTTTAACCTCTGCCATTTCCTGACCGAAGCACAGTACAGCAGAAGTGTTTTTCATTGTTACTGACTCATCAGACTTTGTTGCACGTCCCATCATAGGTCCGCCCATGATGATCTTGCGAGGCTCCTTCTTGTAGCCGCCGCAGAATTCAACGAGGTCTGCGATCTGAGTTCCGATTGGAGCGTATACGTTCTGAGGGTTAGCTACAGCATCACCGTCAACTGTAACTCTTCTTCTTACGATCGGCATACCGGTCTTGAAGTACTCAGCCATAACTCCGATTGTTGATACGTTATCGAGAATAACGCCCAGCTGTGCAGGAAGAACGCCTGCGTCCATGGTCTTGCCTGTAACCTCGTAAATGAGTACACGCTCAGCTCCCTTTGGATAGCTGGATGGCAGTTCAACGACCTCGATGTTATCGATCTCGTTCTGCTCGATCAGTCTTCTCATATTCTCAATTGCATCAGGTTTATTTGTCTCTACTCCGATGAATCCCTTCTTCAGATCGAGGAACTTCATGATCATCTGCATTCCATCAAGAACGTCCTGACCATTCTCAACCATCTCTCTGTTATCTGTTGTGATGAAAGGCTCGCACTCTGCTGCGTTAACAACGAGGTACTCACACTCATCCAGATTCTTAGGATTCAGTTTAACGTGTGTAGGGAACGATGCACCGCCGAGACCTACCATACCACTGTCTCTTGCGGCCTTTACAAAATCTTCGAAAGTCTCGATAGTAGGTACCTTTACCTCTTCGCTGACTTCCTGCTTCTTATCTGTCTCGATAACAACAAGTGTCTCAAATCCACCCATTGATCCACGGGACTGCTCGATATCGATTACAGTTCCGGAAACACTCGAGAAGATTGGTGCGCTGACAAATGCATCGACATCGCCGATCCTCTGTCCTACCTTTACGTAATCCCCTTTTTCTACAAGAGGCTTACATGGAGCGCCAATGTTCTGCGACATGCAGATCTTAACCACATCCGGGATAGGCATCACTACGGTCTCGTGACCGGCGGTATTCTTGTGATGCGGCACATGGATGCTTGGCAAATGTTTCCCTTGGCTCATCCCTTTAGAAACTCCTTTCTTATATATAGATCTAACTATTTTGTGGGGACCGCCTCGTTCGTGACATAACAAATCGGGGCATAGTCACTCTTTTAACCATAGTATTATATAACAAAGTTTCAAAAAAAGCACACCTTTCAAGCTTTTTACGACTTTAAAAGTGTGCTTTTACCTATACAATTTTAATTAATTGTTATATATGCGTTGTTTATGACCGGTTATCTGATAACTTCAAGGCCACCCATGTATGGTCTCAGTACATCAGGTACTACCACACTGCCGTCCTCCTGCTGATAATTCTCGAGTATAGCTGCTACTGTACGTCCTACTGCAAGACCTGATCCGTTCAGTGTATGAACGAACTCAGGCTTGGAAGCCTTGTCTCTCTTGAAGCGGATGTTGGCGCGTCTTGCCTGATAGTCCTCGAAATTGGAGCAGCTGGATATCTCAACATATCTGCCATAGCTTGGCATCCATACTTCGATATCATAAGTCATCGCTGAGCTGAATCCGAGGTCTCCGGAAGACAGCCTTACTACTCTGTACGGAATGTTCAGTCTTCTCAGCATTTCCTCTGCATCATCAGTCAGTTTTTCGAGTTCAGCATAAGAATCCTCAGGTGCAACGAACTTTACCATTTCGACCTTGTTGAACTGGTGCTGACGAATGAGGCCCCTTGTGTCTCTACCCGCAGAACCGGCCTCTTTACGGAAGCATGGTGTATAAGCTGTGTAATATACAGGCAATTCTTCGAATGGCACGATTTCCTGTGCTCTAAGATTAGTTACAGGAACCTCTGCTGTAGGGATCAGGAAGAAATCCTTAGCCGGGATCCAGAACATGTCCTCTTCGAACTTAGGCAGCTGGCCCGTTCCTGTCATTGCGTCTCTGTTTACCATGAATGGAGGCAGGATCTCTGTATATCCCTGCTCCATGGTGTGTACATCAAGGAAGAAATTGATGACGGCTCTCTCGAGTCTTGCTCCGAGTCCCTTGTAAACCGTAAATCTTGTTCCTGCTATCTTGCCGGCTCTCTCGAAATCGAGAATGTCCAGACCCTCGCCGATATCCCAGTGTGCCTTAGGCTCAAAACTGAATTCCTTAGGTTCGCTGAATTTGCGAAGCTCAACGTTATCGTTGTCATCCTCGCCGATCTGAACATCCTTGTATGGAACATTCGGAACACCAAGAAGTGCGTCTTTCAGGTTTTTCTCTACCTCTCCAAGTTCAGCATCAAGCTCTTTGATCTTTGCAGAGAGCACCTTCATCTCAGCAAACAGTGCACTTGTATCCTTGCCCTCTTTCTTTAACTTAGGAACTTCTCTGTTCGTAACATTCTGCTTGTTCTTGAGTGCTTCTACCTCTGCGAGTATTTCTCTTCTCTTGGTATCATACTCCTTAACTTTTTCAATTCCGAAATCACCTTTAAGTCTTCTTTCCACTCCGGCTTTCACACCTTCATAGTCTTCGCGGATCCTCTTAATGTCCAGCATAGCATTAACCTCTTATTCTTTCCTTGTTTTTTATTTATTTAGAAAATATTTCTCTTATATTTACTGTATGCCTGTCGCAGGTCTTCTATGGCCTCTCCTATCTCAAGTTCCAGCCTGCTGAGTTCTTCCCAGTTCTCAGCTTCGATTGCCTTCTTGGCCTGCATGAGCATTGAATCTCTGCCCAGCTCCTCGCGACCTATCCTGCTCTTCAGCTGCGATACAGCTTCCCAGTTTTTCAAGTCGTAATCTGTAGCATCATCACCGTGTATCTTTACGCAGCGCCTAATTACATCCATCGCATTAGGCAGGTATCTGTCGTGGTATTCCATTGACCATTTGCCTATCATCTGCGCGGAATATGATTCGATTATGCGCTTCCCCGTCGGATCTCCGTCGGTAATGAGGTCTATTCTCTCAGGTTCGTCGAACCAGCAGCGGAAGTTCTGCCATACATTAGCAGGCGGAACGCCAAAGAGTTTCTCTCTTTCCTCGCGCGTATATTCAGTGTATACATTTTTCTCGGATCTGTATTCGCGATATGTATCGAAGTAAAAATCTTCCTCGCCATAACGCTTACTGATAGATGCCTCAAGCTCATCGGGGACCTTGCCCGCCGCAAGAACAGCTCTTATTCCGTGGAGCATTGTCAGATAAGTCGCACCTATCATCAGATAAGTGTTAGTATGCGGACACGGTGATCTGAGCTCAAATCTTGTAGACATCGGATTCTTCAGGTCTCTTACAAGGCCTACTAGTATGGTTCTGTTTCGGGACGGTGTCTTATGATCCACACCCAGCGACGTTACTACGCATACCGGCGCCTCGTATCCCGGCTTCAACCTCTCGAAGGAGTCGTGAGTCGGTGCTACTATCGGGTCAAGTGTCTCGTAGTTTTTCAGAATGCCCATGAGAGCTCCAAAACCGACCGGGCTCATAAATGCATTCTCCTTATCTGACGGTTCGAACAGGTTTACCATCTTTCCGTCCCTAAGTCTTGCCGCAACACCAAAATGTGTGTGCTCACCGCTTCCGGCAACGCCATACATAGGCTTTGCGAGGAATGATACTTCAAGACCGTTCATCCTGAATACGTCTCTGATGATGTCCTTGATCTGGCTTTCATTGTCAGCAGCCTGCATCGGGTCGGAATATTTCCAGTCTATCTCGAGCTGTTCCATGATATGGTCGAACACTCCGGAATTGCCCATTTTGGCCTTGACGCCACCAACTTCCTTGTGTCCCATCTCAATGCCGAATCCATAGTGTTCCAATATTTCAATTGTCTGCTCCATAGCAGTTGCCACCGGACCCGTTACTCTCTTCCAGTACTGCTCCTTCAATTCCTGCGCGATCGAGAGCTGGTCTCTGTCGGCACGGTCGTCCGGAGTCTTTACCCAGAACTCAAGCTCGGTGGCATTGGTAAGCAGAATCTCGTCGATCTCTTCGGCAGAATCCACACCTCCGATGTACTCGAATACGTAAGGATGTTCCTTAAGTTCCTGCATGAGATACTTGCAGAACCGCTTAACGGTCTTTCTGAGATATATCCTGGAGCCCACCATCGTATCTCCGTTATGTCTCAGGAACGAAGGGATCCTCAGAGTACCTGTCGGAAGACCTGTCGCGTAATCGATATTACTGTAGTTATACTCCACATACCAGTTAACATCTGAATCCGGAAGTATATCTACTCTCGCATTGGAGAGGTACGCGATAGTCGGGAGCGCTACCGAGGACCCGTCCGTCTGGACTCCGTCCCACAGAATATGCGCCATGTCTTCAATAAAAGTCTTGATGGGTATCTTTTCATCGGTGTTATGGTTGCCCATGTCCACACCTGTGAGCGACACAAACTTGACCTCAGGATGTGCAGTCAGTATCTTCGTTACGGTTTTTACATCATGCTCATCCGGTTTCAATGTAAACAGCATTCTGTTCAAGTCAAAATCGATCATTTTCTTTGCCGTCCCTTCCGGCTGTGCGGAAGTTCTACGCCTTCCGTAGTTTAACCTAATTTATTAAGATAGCTCTCGAGCTGCTTGAGATACTTGCCGTATGCTTCCCAGTCTCCGTTCTTCTGAGCCTCAACAGCCTTATCATAAGCATTCTGCGCCTTCTTGATCAGCGAAGCCTGTGTATCCGGCTTGCTGTTTTCAGCGTCACCGCCTCCGATCACTGTATCACTGTTTCCTCCGTCTCCTCCGAACAGGCTTACCAGTGCCTCCGACAGAGTTGACTCATAAGCGATCTTGTCACGGTATGCCACGATAACTCGTTTAACTTCCGGAATTGCCTGGTTGGATGCCTCCAGATATACCGGTTCAACATAGAGCAGAGACTTGCCGATAGGAATTACGAACAGGTCGCCTCTCTTGTATGTGGATCCGGATGACGCCCAGAGTGAGAATTCCTTGGATATCTCCGGATTCTGGTCGATCTGAGCCTCGATCTGCATAGGTCCGTATACCGTCTTGCTCTTAGGCATTGTGTATACAATAAGCTGACCGTAGTTCTCTCCGTCGTTTCGTGCCATCATGATCGCAGTCATGTTCTGCTTTGACTTAGGTGTGAACGGAACCATGTTGATGAATTCCGCACTTTCCTCAGTGTCAGGCAGGTTGAAGATATAGTAGCTCGGATCCATTTCTGTATCGGATGTTCCGTAGATCTGGTGAGCGATATCCCACAGGTCCTCTTTCTGATAGAAGACTTTGACATCATCCATATGGTACTTGCAGTATACACTTGCCTGGATCTTGAACAGAGCATTCGGATATCTCAGGTGAGCTCTCAAGCTCTCAGGCATCTTGTCATATGACTTAAAGAGACTTGGGAATATCTTCTGGTATGTCAGAGCGACCGGATCCTTTTCATCAACAACGTAGAAATCAACGTCTCCGTTGTATGCATCCACAACGACCTTGACCGAATTTCTGAGGTAGTTTACCGAATTGACCTCATCTGAATACGGCTCTGAATACGGATATCTGTTGCTTGTTGTATATGCGTCCATGATCCAGTACAGCTTGCCGTCAACGATCGTCAGATACGGATCCTCCTCATACTGGAGATACGGCATAAGCTTCTCGATCCTCTTAACTACATTTCTTATATAAACGATCTTGGAATCCGAAGTGATGTTCGAGGAAACAAGGATCTTGATGCTTCCTTCCTTGATCGCATACAGTACTCTGTTGAAGAAATTGAGCTTGACGCCGGCAGTTCCTTCATATGTTGAGTACTTGTTCTGATCACCGTCCGGATAGTCGAACTCGAGTTCCTTGGTATTTACGATAATATAGTCATCAGTCTTCTCGCCAAAATAGATCTCAGGATGTTTTACCTTGAGTTCTTTAATATCTGTCTCAGGTGGGATGTTACCCTCAACTACATCCGGCTGACCAGAAGCAGTTACTGCATTGACCTGTGATACCGCAACTCCATATCCGTGAGTGTACTTGAGGTGCTTGTTCAGCCATGTGTCACTGATCTTGCTCTCATCGATCTCTCTTGCGGACAGATAAGTCTGAGTCGCTTTTCCGTCAATAGTGTATCTGTCGATATCCACATCGTTGAATGTGTAGTACTGACGGATACTCTGTGTCTGATTGTAGAAATCCTTAACAGGCTCATAATCATTGATCCTGATATTGCTGATGGTCTGATCTTCTCTTGCTATTATTCCCGCATCAAGTGCTGTATCTGCAGGATAGCTTGCAGTACGTACCTCGTCAAGACCATATGCATGTCTTGTGTACTCGATATTGTTCTCGAGATACTTGGACTCCTTGTTGATCTCGTCAGGGCTGACGATAAGGCTCTGGACCGCTTTGCCGGCACCAATACCAACTGCAAACACAAGGACCATGATCATCGGAACCTTGATCAGCTTGGCGATCTCGCCTCTCTTGATGTGAACAGCAAGAGTAACAGCTCCCACGATAGAGAGAAGCATGATGGCCCTGTATACCCACAGTGTGATATTTACATCAACGAATCCTGCGCCATAAACTGCACCGGTGTGTGTATGCAGCAAATCGAACTGCTTCAGGAAGAAGTCAACGCCGAGCATGAGGTAGAATACAATGCCTAGCAGGATCATCTTGCCGCTTGCAATTGACATGAGGTGATCGAGGTTGGTTCTGTTGACACTCTTTTTCTGCTTTTTCTTGCTCTTCTGAGGTTGTCCGTTCTGAGTAGGCTGCCATGTCTTCTCACGGCTTTCATCAACGACTTTTTTGGATGCGTTAAATACAGCCCTGAACATTCTGAGAACAACAGAATGGTCTACAGGTGTACGATATATTACCTTAGGTTCCTCATCTTCGTTGTCTGCCTCAGGATCATATCCGTCTTCGATCTCGTCATCGTCGTGATTGAACAGGTCCGGAGTTCTGACTGTCAGCAGGATAGCATAATAGATAAGCGTCAGAATGATCATTCCGATGATGACACCGAGAACGATCGTGTTGAGCTGATCAAGCCAGCCAAGCTTGAAGATGTAGAATCCAACATCCAGATTAAACAACGGGTCCTTGAGATCGAACGCTGTGCTGTTGGCTGCCTTCAGGAAGGTCAGCCATGTGATCTTGGCTGTGAACCATGCGGACAGGAATCCGAAGATACCTGAAAGCACCCACGATATCACATTAAGCCTGTGTGCATCAGGGATCTCATGAGACTCGATTTGTTTGAAATAGCCTTTCTTCAGAGTTCTTAAATAGAATCTCATCAGAAGTGAAACGATCAGGAAAGTCGGCACTCCGACCTCGAGCTGTGTCAGGATCTTCTTCCAGAATACATCTGTATAGTTCAGATCTATAAACCACTGCCAGTCTGTCAGGAATCCGGTAAGTCCGACAAACAGAGCTGCGATCACAGCAATGATCATGATGACCGCACTGATCTTCTTGGCCTTCCTGGCATCTCTGGTATTGTCCTGATCTCTTCTTACATAATTGGAATTTTGTGTACCCATAGTAACCTCCCAGCTATAGGTAAGCTTTAAAAAATATTACAGCGGCAGCGTATCAGCTGCCGCTGCGGTAATACAGTGTGACTGCTTTATTAAAGCATGAATGTGGTATTTACTCCGTCAACGACCGTAAAGTAGCTTGCAACATTCTCGATAACAGCATCGATCTTCATTGCGATCGCGCTGTCTGGCGCAAAGTTTAGGATCAGTATCACTGCGAGAAGAATAACGAGCAGAATCGCAATAACAACTGCAAGAACTGTCAGGAATCCGCCGCCCTTTTCATCCTCGTCTTCATCGATCTCGAGCTTGCGAGCCTTAACTTTTCTCTTGCTCACCTTCTCTGTTTTATCAGCTGCGACCTCAACTGCAGCTGTTGTTACTGCTGCAGGAACAGCCTCAGCTACAGGCTTTGGATCCTCTGCAGGGATCTCAGCTGCAACGTTTACTGTCTCATCAACAGGTGTAGCAACAGGTACGTATGCATCAAGCAGATCTTCAACAGATCCAGCCTTACCTTCTTCAACTGCATCCTCAAGGATTGGTGCTGCTTCTGCTACGATCGGCTCTTCAACTGCAGGAACCTCTTCGATCACTGGCTCTTCTACTACAACAGCAGTATCGTCATACTCATCCTCGATCGCAGGAACTTCCTCTTTGACAGCTACAGCCTCTGCCGGAACAGCTTCAGCTTCAGCTTCAGCTTCAACTCCATCTTCTGCTGCCTTCAGCTTGTTGTATTCTTCATCCAGAAGCCTCTGGAATTCTTCATTCTTCTTATATAAAGTGTAGAACTTGTCGATCTTCTTGGTCGTCTCAGCTTCGATCTCCTCGGAAGTGATCTCTCCGAAAAGGTCCTTCTCGAGCTCATCGAGTGAAAGTACATCGTCATCCGAAGTTTCTGCAACTACAGGTTCCTCTACCTCAGGAGTTGCAGCAGCTGCTGCGAAGATCTCCTCTTCGGTTACAGTTTCCTTTGGTGCAACCTCTTCTGGCTCAACAGGTGTTCCCATCAGCTCTGCAAGTCTTCTCTTAAGAGCTTCGATCTCGCTCTCGTTGTCGGCAGGCGCTGCGATGGTTGCTTTCTTCTCAAAAGCGTCTTTCGAAGGCTCTTCAGGAATGATGTCTTCAAGTGTAATAGGCGCCTCCTCTTCATCAAGTGCAGGCTCGAATACCGGTGCCGCCTCTACTACAGGTGCAGGCTCAAATACCGGCTCCTCTTCTACTGCAGGTGCAGGCTCAAGATACTGATCCGCCATGTCAATGTACATGTCTTCAGTTGATTTCTTGTCAGCTGTATCTGCTGCTGTATAAGCGCCGCTGAGAATTGAATCCAGCTGAGCACTCAGTGATTCCAGATCTCCGGCTGCGACATCCTTCTCCGAATCAAAAGCAGGAGCATAGGATTCTTCTGCTACTGGTGCAGGCTCGAATATCTGTGTTGGTTCTGCTACTGGTGCAGGTTCGAAGATTTGTGTTGGCTCTACCGCAGGCGCAGGCTCGAAGATTTGTGTTGGCTCTACCGCAGGCGCAGGCTCAAAAATCGGTGCCTGTTCTGCTGCAGGTGCAGGTTCAAATATCTGTGTCGGCTCTGCCTTAGGTACTGCAAACTCGATACCATCAAGATATGTATCCTCAATTGAAATCTCAGGCTCTACGCGAGTCAGTTTTTCAAATATCGGCTCCTCGATCGGAGCTCTTTCCGTAGGGATATCCGAAGTTCTTGTAATGTCATCATACATAGGAGGAACATAGAACGATGGTCCTTCCTCAAATGGTGTATAGTCCGAAACAATTTCTTCCTTTGCTGTTACCGGCTCTGCTGCCATGTCAGCTGCACGGAGTTTCTCTTCTCTCTCCTGCTTGAGCATTTCGATGAAGCTCAGTGTACGGCTTTGATCAGCTGACGGTGTCGTATCAATAACAGGCTCTTCTTTAAGGCCCGTGCTTTCCCATGGTGACGGAACATCAGGAATAACCTTCTTGTGTGGTTCGTCGACCACATTGCTCCAGTCAAATGAAACTCTGCCGCTTGGCTTTGATGTAACTGTTTCTGCTTTTGCTCTGAAAACTTCCCTCTCCTCTACAGGAGCCTGCTGTACAGGTGCCTGTTGTACCGGTTTCTCAGACTGAACTGCCTGTTCGATCTGGACCAGTCTGGTTCCGCATACGCTGCAGAATCTGCATCCGTCAGGAAGTTTGCTGCCACAATTTGTACAGAACACGTTTTTACCTCCAAATTTTCAGGCTCGAATCGAGCCTTTTTCTTGTTTATCTTAGTCCATACAGAAGCGATCTTCTTTCGTCACATTTTTCAAAAGGTCACACTTCTGCAATTATTCATTAAAATAGTACTACAAACATGCTCAGTTTTCAATGTTTTCGGGCATTTTTGTATTGTCTTGTATTTCCGATTGCATACTGATCTCTCTTTTTTTAGCATTTTTTTGCTTTTTTTCTAAAAATTTTCTTTATTTTGCTTGACTTAGCAAAAGTCAGGTGTTATCATAAACAAGCTGTTCGAGAGAACAACAGCTGAACATGGGCGATTAGCTCAGCTGGCAGAGCACCTGACTCTTAATCAGGGTGTCCAGGGTTCGAGCCCCTGATCGCCCACCATTCACGAGGCTAACGGCCTCGTTTTTTTATGTTTTTGGGGATTGGAGAAAGCCCAGTATTTTCAAGGGTTTCAGCGATTTTCTGTAGAATAGTTCAATAGATGTGGGGGTGTGATAAAAATAGCTATCATGTGATTTGCACACAGTTTTTCGGCGTTTTGAACACAGTATTTTCTAGCTTGCACACATGCCCGAGAGTATAATTATCTCGCATTCAGAGGACTCTGCCACTGGTTCATCCACCTGTTTTACCAGAATCTTTTTCTCTGCCTCATTCATTATTCCCATCATAGGCTCCACCGTGCCGCTAACGATCTCATCAAATACATTCCACTTCTCGTCTTTCGAGTACCTACTGTGAGCATAGTTATGCAAAGTTGTACGTTCATCTTTATGCCCAACCTGAGTTCTGACCGTGTTGATATTCACGCCTGCATCCAGCAGTGTAGAAATAAAAGCTCTTCTTGATCCGTGAGAACCCTTCGGCGGAATACCCAGCTTCTTGCAGTATTTCAGGAACAAATCAGTCACTGATCTATATGTTAGATAACTATCCGTTACCGAGAAAATATATCCATCTGTCTGATAGCCGTGTTCCTTCTTATACTCTGTTGCAACATCAATAAGATACTTCGCTTCGGTAGCTAGCATTACCTCTCTGTCTCCGAAAGTACCTTTGGTGTTGTCCACTACCTCCTTAGCATCTCGCCTTACCATTCTCCGTATCATGAGACCTTTTTCATTGCTGGCAATGTCTTCATATCTTATAGCGCACAGTTCAGATACTCTGAGTCCAGTAAGAAACTGAAACATTACAGCTAATGGAGCCAGCTTCTGAGTGAAACGGCAACTGTGTTCTGTAAAGTCAAGCCATGCCATTTTGAAGATCTGCTTCTGCTCCTCATACGAGTAAACGCTCTCCTCATCAGTTTTCTTGTGCACCCTTCTGAACATTCTTTTCTCAATTTGAACGTCACGGAACACATTCTTCTGTATTATTCCCAGATCTACCGCATAGTCCAGCATCTGTCTGAGAATCGTAGACATATTGGAAAACTGAGTCGATGTCATATCGTACTTCTTGATGTTTTCATGAGCCCATTCATCAAGTTGTAGTTTGGTCAGATCCACGATCTTACATTTGGCTATAGGTTGATCCTTATAGTATTTGTTCCAATCTGTACAATATCTATCGATCGTCGGTTGAGCTCTGGTATGCTTACTCTTGTATTCAAGCCACTTAGGATAGAGCTTTGCTACAGTAGTCTTATCTTCGAGAACATAATCCTCGTCAAGGTATATTCTGTAGAGTTCTTCCAGCAGATCCGCCTTGTGTGTCTTGGAAATCTGTCGTCTGTTACTTTTCTTTCTTTCGTCTCTTACATAAGTACACCATCTTCCTCTGTCATCCCGATAGATCCTGTTCTTGTGATAAGGCTTGATGGCGTTTTCGAGTTTGGATAACTTCACAACTTCTTCCACGTCGCTCACATCAATCTTACCATCAGCATAAAGCTGGCTCAAGACAAACGAGTCACTGTATTCAGTTGTATTGATTTTGCATGTCTTGTTCACTTCATGGCCTCTCAGAATAACTATTATTACCAGCTGGTATACCAACTGAGGAATATATTTCCCCCCTCAGCTGGTATTACCGTCGGTATTCTTTTATTGCTTCTTATATAGTTTCTTATATAGGTAAATGTTTGTTGTTTTCGATATTTGCATTTGTTGTTCTCGACAAATGCTTTTTCTGATTTTTGCTAAGCAACCTTTGAGTCTCCAGGTATGCCTCTTTGCCGTCCTGACTGAGCGTGTACCACTTCGTGCGATCACTTTTCATACGATTAAAGTTTCCTGTCAGGATCAAACCTTCGTCCTCGAGTCGTGTCAAAGCCCCACGTATTTGATAGCTTGTCAGATACAGATGCGTTTTGGTATGGAAGTCGTTCACGCTGCTATACATCCAATAACGCCCATCTTTAAAATTGACTTTCTCTTCCTCATTCTTATTTACCCAATATGCGATGTGATAAAACATCAGTGCAGCAGGAACCCCATGTTTTACTGCAAATTCAGTGCAAAAGTAATGATCCATTATCTTCCCTCCTTACGAACGAACTTCGGGCAATATATATCCAGCACCCGAAAACTCTGTTTGCATTCTTTCTTACATCTCCGGCACAGATCGCAATGCTGAATCCGTCCTCTATCGTTCAGGAAGAACGCCATTTCCCTCTTAATTGATTTATTCATTCTCGACATCTCTGCCTCCTTCAAAAAGCAAATTCTCGGTGACAATTTTTGACATTTTCCCCTCTGTAGCTAAAGAAAATACTTCTTTTGATATATGAGTCGACTGATATCATTTCCGCCTTAATTTATCCCTCTATATAACGGACAAATATTCATCAAATATGTCGGTCTAAAAATTATGTTTTTCAAAAAGTCCCCTCACTTGTAGGCCACGAAAGTCCTAAAATGTGACGGTCTTTTTTGTACTTAATAAAAACCCTCTCACTTAATGCCACGAAATCGTTAAAATGCAACCCTTTTTCTTTGTACTAAATAAAGACCTCTCACCTAAAGCCACGAGCGCAGTAAAAATTACTACGTTTCTCTTATCTTTTTTACTTATCTCTATATAACGGACAGATAATCATCAAATGTGTCGGTCCCAAAATTATGTTTTTCAAAAAAACCTCTCACTTAATAGCCACGAAAGTCTTAAAATGTGAGGATATTTTTTACTCAATGAACCCCTTCACTTGACAGCCACGAAAACATAAATTTATGCAGGTTTCTCCTGCACTAGTTGAAAAACATTTTTTGACAATAAAAGAAGACGCTCGAAAGCGTCCTCTTGATAGTCGTCATACGTAGGGGCTTGGGATCACCCAACAATTCCGTTTTGCTCTCTATGGGGGCAAAAGGGTCTGCTTGCTAGAACCATTCCTTTATTTTTCCCATTAAATTAAGCTGTCTATTTTTAAAGTAATAAGTCGAGTTTATTTAGCTCTATTTTTATTCGATGGTGTACGTATAATCCCCATTAAAGCGAATCAAGCATTATTGAACCCCGAAAGCAAAGTATACTGATAGCAACTTAAAGGACTATCAACGCTTTACTGTCATTCTCACTTG